>JASHOI010000603.1 GCA_030041195.1 Streptosporangiaceae bacterium
CCCTACACCGAGGCGCTGCTGTCCGCGGTGCCGGTGCCCGATCCGGACCTGTCCGCCCGGCGGCAGCAGATCGTGCTGGAGGGCGACGTTCCGAGCCCGGTTGCGCCGCCGTCCGGGTGCCGGTTCCACCCGCGCTGCCGGTACGCCACCGAGATCTGCACCCAGCAGGAACCCCCGCTGGTGAACCACGGCAGCCCCGGTCATGTGGCCGCCTGCCACCATCCGCTGAGCCTCACCCAGCCTCCCGCGGTGGCCGAGGCGTCGGCGCCCAGCTCCTAGGCTGGATAGCGGGGAAACCTGTCAGAGCGGGGAAACGCATCAGCAAATAGGACTGACACGATTCCCCGTTGACGCGATCATGAGGATTTATGCCGGGATTGCCCGGATTCGGCGAGCAGCCAGGGACCGGGAAGACGTGCGTTTCTGCTACCTGACCGGCGTTCTAGCTGCCGGCCGGCTCGATGCTGGCGAAGCCGACGGCCAGCGAGCGGGGCCCGCGCAGGTTGAGATTGGGCTTGTACACCAGTCCGGCGGGGTCGAGTTCCGGCCCGGTCACCCTGGCCGCGAACGCCTGCACCGCGATCGTCGCCTCCAGCCTGGCCAGCGGCGCGCCGAGGCAGAAGTGCGGCCCGGCGGCGAACGCCAGGTGGCCCGCTGCGCCGCGCCGGATGTCGAACCGGTCCGGGTTGGCGAACACCTCGGGGTCGCGTCCGGTCGCCGCGAGCAGCAGCAGCATCACGGCGCCGTCTGGCGCGGTGATCCCGCCGACCTGCATGCCGCCGCGGGCGATCCGCCCGGTGAACTGCACCGGTGCGTCGTAGCGCAGCGTCTCCTCGACGGCGCCGGCGGCCAGGTCCGGGTCGGCGCGGAGCGCCGCGAGCTGGTCCGGATGCCGCAGCAGGGCCAGGATCGCGTTCGAGATCAGCGAGACCGTGGTCTCGTGCCCGGCCACCAGCAGCAGCACGCAGGTGGCGATCAGCTCCTGCTCGGACAGGCGCTGGCCGTCATCCTCGGCATGGATGAGCTCGGACAGCAGGTCGTCGGCTGGCCGGTGCCGCCTCGCCGCGATCAGCTCGCGGAAATACTGCGCGAATTCCAGCCTGGCCTGCTCCGCCGCGGCGTCCAGGGCGCCGTCGTCCGCGATGAACCTGGGCTGCAGCGAGCGCGCCAGACTGGCCGACCACCCGGCGAACCGGGAGTGATCGCCCGGCGGCACCCCGAGCAGCTCGGAGATGATCCGGACCGGCAGCGGGTAGGCGAGCTGGCCGACGATCTCGATCCGGCGCTCCCCGCCCCCGCCCGCCGCGGTCAGCAGGTCGTCGGACAGCTCCCGGATGCGGGGCGCCAGCCCGGCGATCACGCGCGGCGCGAACGCCTTGGATACCAGCCGGCGCAGCCGGGTGTGGTCCGGCGGGTCCAGCGAAAGAAACGACGCCGGCCGTGCTGACCGGGGACCGCCAGGTGCGCCGGGCTCCGGCGAAGCCAGCAGCGACCTGTTCCGCTCGCTGCTGGCCCGCGGGTCGCGCAGGATCGCCGAGCAGTCCGCGTGCCGGCCGGCCACCACCAGCGCCCCGCCCGCCTCGGTGAACGGCGATGCCTCGCGCAGCGCGGCGAAGACCGGATACGGATCGGGCAGCACAGCGGGATCGGCGAGCGCGGCCATCGACGGCCGGGCCCCGGTTTCCGCAGCGTTCATTGCCTTCTCCACCTCAAGATGTGGAAATATCACTGCTTGAGGCGCACCGCAAGCCCGCTGCTCGCGCCGCACTGGTGTCATCCGCTGCCACCCGGGCACGCTCTATCTCGCCAGCCTCGTCTGCCCCGGGACGCAACCAGAATCAACAGCGAAACCGGCGATCCGGTTTGCGGTGGCGGAAGCATTTACGGCACACTGATGTTGTGAAAAACGTGGGACTGGATGACGCCGCTCTCGGCACCGCTAGTGGTGCCGAGTTCAGTGCTGCCTCCGGTCCGGCCGGCGCCCAGCCCGCTGCGGGGCACCCGGGCACCGAGCGGGGCACCCGCGCCACGATCGCGCGGCTGATCCTGGAGAACGGGCCGCTCACGGCGGCCGGGCTGAGCGGCAGGCTGGACGTTACCCCGGCCGCGGTCCGCCGTCACCTGGACAACCTGCTGGCCGAGGGCATGATCGAGGCCAGGGAGGCGCGCTGCTACGGCAGCCGGGGCCGGGGCCGCCCGGCCCGGCTGTTCGCGATCACCGACGCCGGCCGCAGCGCGTTCGAGCACGCCTACGACGACCTCGCGGCCAGCGCGCTGCGGTTCCTCGCCGAGACCGCTGGCGATGAGGCGGTCGCCGAGTTCGCCCGCAGGAAGATCTCGGACCTGGAGCGCCGGTACCGGCCGGTGGTCGACGCCGCGCCACCCGGGCGGCGCGTTCAGGCCCTGGCCGAGGCACTGTCCGCGGACGGGTACGCGGCCGCGGCGAGCGTCGCTCCGGCCGCGGGCGGAGGGGAACAGCTCTGCCAGCACCACTGCCCGGTCGCCCACGTGGCGGCCGAGTTCCCGCAGCTCTGCGAGGCGGAGACGGAGGCGTTCAGCCGCCTGCTCGGGACCCCGGTGCAGCGCCTGGCCACGATCTCCCGCGGCGACGGGATCTGCACCACGCACGTGACAGCGCCATCGCTCGTGCACAACCGCAGTTCCGCAGATAGCACCGACATAACAACAACAATCGGAGGAATCTCCGCATGACGACCATCGCGCGCCCCGAGCTCGAGGGGCTGGAGCGGTACAAGTTCGGTTGGGCCGACTCGGACGAGGCTGGCGCGTCGGCGCGCCGCGGCCTGAACGAGGAGGTCGTCCGCGACATCTCGGGCAAGAAGGGCGAGCCGGAGTGGATGCTGGACCTGCGGCTGAAGGGCCTGAAGCTGTTCCGGCGCAAGCCGCTGCCGACCTGGGGCTCCGACCTCTCCGGCATCGACTTCGAAAACATCAAGTACTTCGTCCGCTCGACCGAGAAGCAGGCGGCGAGCTGGGACGAGCTGCCCGCCGACATCAAGAACACCTACGACAAGCTCGGCATCCCCGAGGCAGAGAAGCAGCGGCTGATCGCCGGCGTGGCCGCGCAGTACGAGTCCGAGGTCGTCTACCACAAGATCCGTGACGACCTCGAGGAGAAGGGCGTCATCTTCCTGGACACCGACACCGGGCTGCGGGAGCACCCCGAGCTGTTCCAGGAGTACTTCGCGTCGGTGATCCCGGTCGGCGACAACAAGTTCGCCTCGCTGAACACCGCGGTGTGGAGCGGCGGGTCGTTCATCTACGTGCCGAAGGGCGTGCACGTGGAGATCCCGCTGCAGGCCTACTTCCGGATCAACACCGAGAACATGGGCCAGTTCGAGCGGACCCTGATCATCGTCGACGAGGACGCCTACGTGCACTACGTCGAGGGCTGCACCGCGCCGATCTACTCCTCCGACTCGCTGCACTCCGCGGTCGTGGAGATCATCGTGAAAAAGGGCGCCCGCTGCCGCTACACCACGATCCAGAACTGGTCAGCGAACGTGTACAACCTGGTCACCAAGCGCGCCGTGGCCCAGGAGGGCGCGACCATGGAGTGGATCGACGGCAACATCGGCTCCAAGGTCACGATGAAGTACCCGGCGGTCTACCTGATGGGGGAGCACGCCAGGGGCGAGACGCTGTCGGTCGCGTTCGCCGGCACCGGGCAGCACCAGGACGCGGGCGCCAAGATGGTGCACTGCGCCCCGAACACCTCCTCCCAGATCGTGTCCAAGTCGGTGGCCAGGGGCGGCGGCCGCACCTCGTACCGGGGTCTCGTCCAGGTCCAGGAGGGCGCCGAACACGCCAAGTCCACGGTGAAGTGCGACGCGCTGCTGGTGGACACCGTCAGCCGCTCCGACACCTACCCCTACGTCGATGTCCGCGAGGACGACGTGGAGATGGGCCACGAGGCCACGGTGTCGAAGATCTCTGAGGATCAGCTGTTCTACCTGATGAGCCGCGGCATGACCGAGGACGAGGCCATGGCCACGATCGTGCGCGGCTTCGTGGAGCCGATCGCGCGCGAGCTGCCGATGGAATACGCGCTCGAGCTCAACCGGCTGATCGAGCTTCAGATGGAAGGGGCGGTCGGCTGATGTCGGGCCTCCAGGGGGCGGTCGAATCCGGCGCCCCCGTTTCTCGGCTGCACGAACGGCAGTCGTTCGATCCTGCGGACTTTGGCGTGCCCAGCGGGCGCGAAGAAGAATGGCGGTTCACGCCGCTCCGGCGCCTGAGGGGTCTGCACACGGACGAAACGCTTTCACCGGGCAAGGTGACGGTGGTTGCCGATGCCGCGCCGGGTGTCACCGCTGTGCTGGCGCAACGCGGTGACCCCCGACTCGGCACCGCCTTTGTCCCTGGTGATCGGGTTAGCGCGCGGGCGTTTGCGTCCTTTGCTGAGGCGACAGTCCTCGAGGTCGCCGATGAGCCGGAACGGGACGGTCCTTCGTGGGTCACGGTCCGAGGCGAGGACGCGTCGGGTGCGGCGTTTGGGCATCTGGTCGTGAATGTGGCGCCGAATGCCCGGGCGAGTGTGGTGCTGGAGTACACGGGGTCTGCTACGTATGCGGACAACGTCGAGTTCGTCGTGGGTGACGGCGCGTCGCTTTCTGTGGTGTCGCTGCAGGGGTGGGACGCCGACGCGGTGCACTTGTCGTATCACCATGGGGTGCTGGGCAAGGACGCTTCGCTCGTGCATACGGCGGTGACGCTCGGGGGCGGCGTGGTGCGGGTGGCGCCTTCGGTGCGGTACGGGGGGCCGGGCGGGAATGCCGACTTGCGCGGGCTCTATTTTGCGGACGCGGGGCAGCATCTGGAGCACCGGCTGTTCGTCGACCATGACGAGAGGAACTGCCGCAGCCGGGTCAGCTACAAGGGCGCGCTGCAGGGCGAGGACGCGCACGCCGTGTGGATCGGCGACGTGATCATCCGGGCGGCCGCAACCGGCACCGACACCTACGAGTACAACAGGAACCTGGTGCTGACCGACGGCACCCGGGTGGACTCGGTGCCGAACCTGGAGATCCTCACCGGCGAGGTGGTCGG
>JASHOI010000065.1 GCA_030041195.1 Streptosporangiaceae bacterium
CCCTGAACACGGCAACGGCCCGGACGATGATGCGGATGCCCTGGCTGGTGATGCACTCTTCGGCGATCTCGGCCTCACGCGAGGCCAGGGACAAGACGCGGGCCTTGTGCTTGAACGGCCACGCGAAGCAGCCACGCCCGATAACGATGCGGAACTCTGCGTCCTGCTGGCGGCGCTTTGAGCCAGAGATCAGCACGGCTTCGTCGGGCGCCGGAACGTACCAGAGCAACATGAGGACTCCTGCGGTCCGCCAACCCCCGTCCAGGCCCAAAAACTACCGGGATCCAGCACATCGAAACCTGTCCGTTGGGTTCGCTATGCGTCCCGCCGCCTGAGTACCCAGAACGCGACGCCGAGCAGGACCGCGGCGAGTACCACGAAGATGCCGGTCTCGATGCCCTGGAAGGCCCAGAACCTGCTGGCCGGCTGGTAGGTCAGGTACTCCCGGTAGCCGTGCGCCGTCGTGCAGGCCAGGGCGGCACGAGGACTGAAGTCGGTGCCGCTCATGAAGTGCTGGCATACGGCCGGGATCGGTGCGCCGTTAAGCCCGACGTCGCCGAGGCCGGCCGCCGGGGGCTTGCCGTTCGGCCCGACGATGCCCTGGCCGAGTTGCAGGTACGAACCCGTCGGCACGAAGTGCGCCGTGAGCTTGAAGTACACCGTGACCGGGGTCATGTAGTGCGGCCGGAGCCACTGCGCGGTCGCCACCCGCAGCGCGGCGAAGCCGGCCAGCGTGACGGCCAGCGCCGGGACGGTGCGCTGCAGCAGCGTACCTGCGCAGATGCCAAGGGCCATCGCGAAGATCGCGTAGCCGACCGGCACGATGTCGGTGACGTCGAACTTGTTGGCCTGAAAGGCGTCGGCCGTCAGCGCGTTGTACGGTCCGGACCACCACGTGACGATCGCCGAGGTCGCCCCGGCGAGGACGGCGGCGCCGAGCAGCAGCCACCCGGTCCTGACCGCCAGCCAGCGCCGCCTGGTAATGCTCTGGGTCCAGGCGAACTGGTTCGTTCCGGTCTCCAGTTCGCTGGCTACCATCGGGGCGCCCCAGAACAGCCCGGGCAGCAGCGGCACCGCGGAGGTCGCGATCACGAGTCCCACGACGGTGCGGCTGCCGAGGGAAAGATTCGAGCCGACCAGGCCGCTGCAGGTGCCGTCCTTCGCGCACTGGGCCAGGGCGGAGTGCCACACCCACGCCGCGTGCAGGCCGGTGAGCAGCAGCACGACCGCGAGCGCGACCAGCAGCGCGGCGGCGAGCGTGCCCTGGTACCGGTACTGCCGCCAGGTAACCCAGGTCATCGGTCTCCTCCCACCGCCGACAGGCGGGCGGCCTCGGGGCCGGCGGGCTGGCCGGCCTCGTCCTGGCTCATGTAGCCGAGCACAATCTCCTCCGGGTTTGGTTGCTCGACGGCCCAGGCGGGGTCGATCACCGGGCCGTTCAGCCTGACCAGCAGCGTGGTCTGCCGCGCGGTGGTGTCCTCCGACACGATCGTGTGCGCCCGCGCTATCGCCGTCGTGTCCTTGCGGGGTCCAACAAGGACCCGGTGCTCCGCGAGCAGCGTCTCGATGTCGCCGCACAGCAGCACCCGCGATTCGGCCAGCAGGATCAGGTGGTCGCAGATCCGCTCCAAGTCCGCCATCAGATGCGAGGACAGCACGATGGTCAGCCCGCCCGCCTCCCCATCTCCCTGCACCGCCGCCGCCTCGGCAAGCGACGCGAGGAAGTTCCGCCTGGCCAGCGGGTCGAGCGCGGCGAGCGGCTCGTCGAGCAGCAGCAGCCGCGGCCGCTTGGCCAGCGTGAGCGCGAGCGCGACCTGGGCACGCTGGCCCCCGGACAGCGTGCCCACCGGCCGGTCCAGCGGTATCCTCAGGCCGCCGAGCCGGGCGCGCACCAGGTCGCCGTCCCAGCGTGGGTTGAGGTGCGCGCCGATGCCGATGTGGTCCTGCGCGGTCAGCCGCCGGTACAGCGGGATGTCCTGTGCCAGGAAGCCGATCTCCGCCAGGTACCCGGGGTCCTGGCGCGGCGTGCCGCCGAGCACGACGGCCCGGCCAGCGGTCGGCGCGGCGAGCCCGGCCAGCAGCCGCAGCAGCGTGGTCTTGCCCGCGCCGTTCGGCCCGACGAGCGCGCATATCCGGCCCTCGGGAACGCTGATCGAGCAGTCGCTCAGCGCGGTAACCCGGCGGTACCGCTTGGTCAGCCCGGTGGTCTCGATCACAGCGCTCACGCGATGTCCTCCTCGGCGGGCGCCTGCAGCGTGACCCGCAGCAGCGACTCGATCGCGTCGTCGTCGAGCCCGGCGGCGCGCGCCTCGCGCACCCACGCCGCCAGCCTGTGGCCCAGCCGCGAGTGCGTGCCGGGCGGGGGACCGGGCGGCCGGCTCCGCACGAACGTGCCGTGCCCGGCACGCGCCTCGACCAGGCCCTCGCGCTCCAGGTCGCGGTAGGCCTTCAGCACCGTGTTGGGGTTGATCGCCGTCACCGCGACCACCTCCCGCACGCTGGGGAGCTGGTCGCCCACGGCGAGCACCCCCATCCGCAGCGCCTGCCGGACCTGCTGCGCTATCTGCTGGTAGGGCGGCACCCCGGACCGCCCGTCCACCCGGAATCTGATCATGCGGTGCTCCAGTGTCTTAGATTCCTAAGACATTAAGACACTGGCCTCGCCCGCGTCAAGCGAGCAGAGGCGCCGCTGGCGCCCGGCCGTCGCGCCCGGATCATGGTTTCGTGATCGTTTCTGCCGCGTCTCAGCACGCCGCCGAACCCGGCTTCGGCGTCGGCGACGATCGGGGCCATCACGGGTTCGTTGCGTCATCGCGCTTGCCGGTGCGGCGTCGCGGCGACTGGTCGGCTCCGGCGCGGATTCGGTCATCCGCGACAAACCCGGTGCAACGCCGCGCCGCAGCCCCCCACCCGGAAGATCTAGGAGGCTCGCGAGCAAATACTGCCGGTGATCCTCCTAGATCTTCGGCGAACCCCCGCAACCCGGCCGCTGGCCCGGATCTGACCGCTTCCTGATTCGACGCCGGCCACCACATCGCCGCGAGAGCCCGAAACAGGACCGCCGCCAAGATCAAACCGCCGAGTTGATCATCTACGAGCCCATATGTGCAGTTGGCGTCGTTCCGGATGCGGGCGTACGTACATAATGACCGTCCGGAAAACCGGTTGCGGTCGGCTATGGGCCGTCGCCTCCCCGAACGTGTAACCGTGGCGCAACCGGCGCTGCGGCATCGTGGCACATGGCGGGCCGGAACCGGCCTCCTGGAGAGCAGTCACGACCGCAATGGAGCGCAAGATCATGTCATCGCAATCTCCTTCCGAGCCCACGGCTCCCGGTGACCCGCACCGGGCGGACGAGGACCGGGACGATTCTGGTGGCAGCGTGACCGCACCGGCCGGGCCTTGGCAGGCGGGTTACGGCCACGTCCCTGGCCCGCAGCCACCGCGCCGGCGCCTGGCCGGCATCATGTCCTACATCGCTGTTGCGGCAGTGGCGGCCTGTGGCGGGGGCCTGGCCGTCGGGCTGACCTCCAACAGCGGCAGCCCGCCAAGCGCGAGCTCGGGTCTCCACCCGGGCAGCAGCATCGAGCCCGGCGCGGACACCGGCATCAGCAGTGCGACCCTGCAG
Organism: Streptosporangiaceae bacterium; assembly: GCA_030041195.1. The sequence continues at coordinate 3,629 of JASHOI010000065.1, forward strand.
CGAGTGGAGAACGCCGTCCAGCCCGGCCTCGTCGTGATCAACAGCAGGCTCCAGGACGACGGCGCCGACGTCTCCGGCGCGGCCGGCACCGGCATGATCATCAGCAGGTCCGGTCTCGTGCTGACCAACAACCACGTCATCGACGCCAGCAACGGCCTCACCGCGACGGTCGTCTCGACCGGAAAGACCTATCCGGCCGTTTACCTGGGCTACGACAAGGGCTCGGACGTCGCGGTCATCAGGCTGGAGGGAGCATCCGGGCTGACCCCGGTCCCTCTCGGCGACTCGTCGGCGGTCAGGGTCGGCGATCGCGTCGTCGCCATGGGCAACGCCAACGGCACGGGCAGCATCACGACCGTGACCGGCGCCATCACCGGCCTGAACGAGGCGATCACGGCCAGTGATGAGGGCAGCAGCGAGTCCGCCGAGCACCTGACCGGGATGCTGCAGACCGACGCGGACATCGTCCGCGGCGACTCCGGCGGGCCGCTCGTGACCGCCGCCGGGAAGGTCATCGGCATGGACACCGCCTCGAGCAGTGACATCATGGCCAGCCAGCAGAACATGGGTTTCGCCATCCCCATCAACAAGGCCATTACCGTCGCCCGGCAGATCATCGCCGGCAAGCCCGGCCCGGGAGTGCACATCGGCGCGACCGGCTTTGTCGGCGTGCTCGTTCCGACCGCTCCCGGCGGCGGGCAGAGCGCGCAGACCAGCCCGCGGGTCCAGCTGCAGCAGATGGAGGAGTCCGAGCAGCAGGATCTGGGCCCGGGCGGCAGCCTCTACCCGGCGCCGGGCGGCTGCCTGTCCAATACGGCGGACGCGGGAATCCCCGAGCACATCGCGCCCGCCTCTTCCGGTGCACTGGTGCTCGGAGCGCTCTGCGACAGCCCGGCCGCGGCGGCGGGCCTGGCTGCGGGGGACGTGATCACCTCCGCGGCAGGCCAGCAGGTGTCCTCGCCCGCATCACTGACCACCATCCTGGCAACGGTGCGGGCCGGAAAGAAGATCACCGTCGTCTGGGTCACTCCGGCCGGCCAGACGATCACCCGCCTGGTTACGCTGGCGCAGATACCGCCCCAGTAGTCCGATGCCGGTGCCGGGGCGGCTGCTCATGCCCGCCGGGATATCCCGGTGACCTCCCATGCTCGAGCAAGGGAGCTGCAATACAAGGCCACGATCACGAGGACCAAAGCATGTTGCAGCCCGGCACTCTGGGTGTTCGCCACGAGCGCTACGGCGAGGCCGAGCTGCACCGAGTAGGCCACAGCCGAAATCAACGCGAACGCGATATTCAGCGTTCTGGTTTGAGAGTCGCGGGAGAAGTTACCCGCCCGCTTTGCCCTCGGCACCAGACGTCTGGTGGCCACCAGCCCGACGGCTGCCATCGCGAGGCTTGATATCCCGAAGACGACTGAGCCCCCGGTCAAGGCCACGATCGAGATGATGAAGATGTCTACCAGGGCGACAAACGCGCTCCCGGCCAGCACGGTTCGCAGCTCCCGGGTTGTGGGATTCTGGTCATCAGCGTTGACGACCGATACGGCGACGACCAGCAACCCCAAGATGGCAGCGGACGCACCCGCACTTGTGATGAAGAAGCTCTCATAGGGGCCCACCACGACGCCACCTTATCGGGCGCCGGCGGCTCGTCAGCGGTGTATGGCCGGGCGCTCAAGCTGCGGTTCTAATTCCGCGGTCTGCAGCGGGTAGTGGCACGCGGCGACGTGGCCGGGCCCGAACGAGCGCAGCT
>JASHOI010000066.1 GCA_030041195.1 Streptosporangiaceae bacterium
CGAGCACGCTGACGGCCGCGGCGACCGCGGAGGCCACGCCAGCGGCCGCCGAGGGCGTCCGCGCGGGGAGCCTCCAGGCCAGATTGGCTGCGGTCCCGCTCACCGCCGAGGGGAAGCCGCCGCCGGTCCCCAAGGTCAGGGTGGCCACGCCGCCCGGCGAGCACCCGCTGCTTGAGTTCAGCCATCCGGCGCTCGCGTTCGTGGGTCTGGCCTGCTGGTTCATGTATGTGTTCGTGCGCTACACCCCGTTCGCCTGGATCTCCTTCAGCATCGTGGTGTTCGCGATCAGCATCGGGCTCACCTGGATGATCCACAACTTCCGCGCGGCCAGGCATCACGTCGAAGGCGCCTGGATCTTTGCGCCGCGGCTCGTCGCGCTGCACGGAACGGCGGCCGCCCTCGCGATCACGCTCTCGGTGCTGACCGCGCTCTCGGCAAGCCACGTCTGAGGCACCGGGCCGCCGGCCCGGAACGCGAACCCCGCTACCCGGCCGGTGCCGAGCTGAACTCACACGGCAGGTGCTTGATGCCGTTGATGAAGCTGGACAGCAGGTAGTCGGGCTCGCCGGCGGCACGGATGTCGGGGACGCGGGTGAACAGCTCCCGCAGCATGGCCGTGATCTCGCGCCTGGCCAGGTGAGCGCCGAGGCAGAAGTGCGGCCCGGCCGAGCCGAAGCCGACGTGCGGGTTGGGCGAGCGGGTGATGTCGAAGCGCTCCGGGTCCTCGAAGACGCTCTCGTCGCGGTTGGCCGCCTGGTAGAAGAGCACGGCCTTGTCGCCCTGGCGGTAGGCGTGCCCGTTCATCACGGCGTCGCGGGTCACCGTGCGCCGCATCCAGATCACCGGCGAGACGTAGCGGACGATCTCCTCGACAGCCGGGCCGACCCGGCCCTCGAAGTCGCTCAGCAGCAGCTCACGCTCGTCGGGATGGCGCGTGAACAGGTTCAGCGAATGCGAGATCGCGGTCCTGGTCGTCTCGTTGCCCGCAACCACGAGCAACACGAAGAACGAGGCCAGCTCGGCCGGTGTGAGCTGCTCTCCGTCGATGTTGGCCGTCGCCAGGGCCGACACGAGGTCATCGCCCGGTTCCGCCTGCCTGCGCTCGGCGAGGCCGGTGACCAGCTCGGCCAGTTCCTGGCCGGCGGTGAGGATCTGCGTGATCGCCTCGTTCAGGTCCTCGCTGACGAACTCGGGATCCGCGCCGGAGAGGATGATGTTGGTGTTCTTCAGCACCATCGCGTAGTAGTCGTCGCCGACGCCCATCATCTCGCAGATGATCTTGAGGGGCAGCCTGGCGGACACGTGCTGCACGAAGTCGCAGGGCCCGGTCTGCAGCAGCTCGTCCACGATGGCCGCCGCGGTGCGCTGAACGTCCTCCTCGAACTTCTTGATCATCTTCGGGGTGAACGCCCGGGACACGATCCGCCGCAGCCTGGCGTGCCTGGGGTCGTCCATGTTGATCATCGAGCCGAAGTACTCGTTGAACTCGGTCGGCAGATCGATCAGGCTGGTGGCCCCGTCGGCCGAGGAGAACACCTCGGGGTTACGGCTCGCCTCGGTCACGTCGGAGTACCGGACCAGCGCGTAGTAGCCGCGCTCCGGCGTGCCGAACGGAGACTCGGGCGCCTCGAAGTACGGCGGCTGCGGCATCGCCCGCAGTTGCGCGAACGCGGCGTAGCGCTCGGCGGGTGGCCGCTCCCAGAACTCGTTCTGTGACAGATCGAGCGGGCCGTTGATGGGCTCGGGGGGTGGACTGGTCACGGCGGGCCGCCTTCCCGACTAGAACTCCGTTCGGTTCCCCATAGTGGCACCGCGACGGTCTATCGGGAAAGGCTGCCTCCGGGACCGGCGCTGCCCGCGCCAACCTCCACGGCACCGGGCCGCAACGCGTGCCTGCCCGGCTGGTCGGCCAGACCGGCGTCTCCGGTCATGATGGCCACCGCCACCGCGCAGGGTATGCCGGTGATCTCCACGACCGTGCAGGCCATCGACGCCCCGGCCACCCGCAGCAGCAGCCAGCCATCGTCGTCGGCGACGTCGGTGACGACCGGGGAGGCCGCGGAAGCGCCCGCCATCGCCAGGCAGGCCGCTATGGCCCGCAGCCGCGCCCCGAACAGGGCCGTCGGCTCGCCCCAGCCGCTGCGCAACTGGTCCTCGATGTCCGCCAGGCCAGGACCCGGTTCCGGGCCGTCGGCCGGCCCGGGGATCGCGGGCTCCCAGCCGCACACCGCGCCGCCGGGTGCCCGAACGCTCAGCGCGAACCTCTCCAGCGGCCCGCTGCCGACGGCGGTGCACGTGCCGGGGATACCGCCGGGTTCGGGGAGCGGCTGGCGGTCCGGAGGCGGCGACGGTTGCGGCACCACGACCACGCCGTCTGCCGCCTGCTGTTGCCCTCCCCGAGGCTGTGCGCCCTCCGGCTGCCCGCCCTGGGCCTGCGCGTCCCCGGCCTGCCCGTCTTCCGGCTGCCCGTCGCCGGGCTTGCCGGCGCCGTCGGGAGCGCGATGAACCGTGACGTGCAGCTCGGGGCTGAGGCCCAGCGCCACCGCGCAGCGCTCCAGGTAGACCGACAACAGCGAGGGCGGCCACGGCTCGTCGCGGTGCAGCGGCCCGGCGTCGGCGAGCCGCAGCCCGCGCCACGTCACCAGCGGCTGGCCGGAACCGTTCACCGCCTCGACATCCCAGACGTACTCCGCGGCCCGCGGGGACCGCTCGGTCGCCTCGGCCCAGCCGCCCTGGGCCGGAACCGCGACGGCCGGCCGCCGCGTGCCAGCCGGGCTGCCCAAGCGCTGCTCGGGCACTGCCGGGCGGGTTCTCGCGGCGCCGGTTTCCACGGCCCGGATCTCCACGGCGCCGTCGGAGATTCGGCCGCTGAACGTGACGGCGTCACATCCGGCAGGCAGCAGCCGCCGGTGCGGAACGCACGCTTGCAGCACGTGCCAGGTCGCGTCGTTGAGGCCGACGCTGCCGAGGATCAGGCTCGCGTCGGCCACGCCGTCCAGGTAGCCGAACCAGGGCTCCGGGTCGCCGCCGCGCACCAGTGCCCGGCACGATCGCGACGTGACCTCGGGAAGCAGCGCTGCCCGCCGGAACTGCCCGGACTGGAAGCTGATCTGCTCGTACATCTCGGTGCCGTCGATGATCCCGCTGTCGTCGGCGGGAACCTCGTCAAGCTCGGGCAGGCGCGCGGCCAGCGACCGCAGCGTCGCGCGCGCGGTGTCCGCGCTGTGGAACGTGGCGCGGAAGTGATCCGCGGCGAAGCCGCTCTCCGCGCACCGCAGCACGGCCGTCACCGCGCCGCCCGAGGAGAGCGCGCAGATCCTGATCACCGCGTGGGCGTCGTCGGAACCGGCCGGGACCACGACCGGTGCGTTCATCGACACGGCGGTCAGCCGGCGCATCGGCCGCCCGGCCAGCGCGGCGACCACCTCGGCCATCGCTTCGAGGGCCATCGCCGCCGGCAGCACCGGGATGCCGTCGATCCGGTAATCGGACAGGTAGGGGTCGGTCCGCAGGGTCAGCCGGGCGTCGCAGACGAGCTCAACCCCGGGGTAGTGCACCCGCACGTTCTCCAGGAACCTGCCCCGCCAGAGCTTCGCGGCCTCGGGGTTCGTGGCCGCCCCGGCGGCTATCGCGGGCGGCGCGGGCACCCCGACCCGGCCGTGCACGGCGACCCGGCTCGGCATGCCCGGCGTTCCCAGCGTCTTGAGCAGCAGCCGCGCGCCCTCGGTGACCGGGATCGCGGTCGCGCCGGCGCTGGCCAGCTCCTCGGCCAGGCTGTCCCGCTGGCCGAGGCCGGATCCCGACCACGCCGGCCAGTCGACGTGCAGCGCGCGGCACCGGGGGATGCCGTCCGCGATGCGCAGGGCCTGGTCGGCCAGCGAGCCGCTGGCCAGCGCCAGCAGGCTCTCACCGGCCAGCCCATAGCGCTGCGCAACGGACCCGAACGTGATGATCAGCCGCAGCCGCTTTGCCGTGATCGCGCCGACCAGCCGGTCCAGGATCATCGTCTCCGCCGAGACCTGCGCCCTGAGCTCGTCTTCGGTCAGCTCGGCGACCGGCCGCGGCCCGCCGACGCCGACCGCGTGCGCGACGGCGGTCACCGGCCCGAGGCGGCGCTCGATGCGCTGCACCGCGCGCCTCAGGATTGTCGCGTTGGCCACGTCCACGGTCTCGATGGCCATCCGGACCTCGGCCGCCCTGAGCCGCTCCAGGCCGGCTTCCACCTCGTCGGTTTCACCGGGGCCCTCGCGCCCGATCACCGCGATGCGAGCCCCGCAGCAGGCCAGCACCTGGGCGAGCGCCAGGCCCGCCCCGCCCGAGCCGCGGCTGACCAGCACCACGTCGCCCGGGCCGAGCGGGAATTCCATCGATCCCGGGGTCTCGGTCGGTGTCATCACGACCTCGTTCGGGTGGCCGGCGTCGTCGATCAGGAGCTCACGGAACGTTCCGGGCTCCGCGGCGGCGAAGCGCTGGGCGGCGCGGAGGCCCTCGGTGGTTTCCGGCACGCGCAGCACCGTGATGCCCAGCTCCGGGTGCTCGGCGTGCAGGCTGGCGCAGAAGCCGGTGAATCCCGGGCCGTGCGTGATCAGCACGAGCCGGCCGCTGCTGATCGCGTCCCGGGCCGCGGCGAGCGCCACCGCGCAGGAGTCCGGATTGCTCGGCGCACCGACGACGGCCAGCGCGCGATCTGCCGCCGAATCGTCCGGGAAGAGCTCTTGGACCAGTTCCCCGAACGCTCCGGTGGTGGCGGCTCGCACGCGCCACGGCCGGTCATCGCCGGCCGGAAGTGCGCTGCCGGCGGGGTCGATGGGGCGCAGTTCCTCGGTGAAGCAGCGGGCCCAGGACCTGACCCCGGCCACCCCGGCGGCCTGCGGTCCCTCGGCTGCCGCCTGGGCCGGGGCCGGTCGCGCGGCCGCCGCGCCGCC
>JASHOI010000604.1 GCA_030041195.1 Streptosporangiaceae bacterium
CTCGGGCTGACCGGGCTGAGAGGGTGGCTGGCCGCACGGCCTGCGCGCCACCGACCGTTTGAACCTGACCGGGTAATTCCGGCGTAGGGAGGCATTCCCGATGCCCGCAAGCACACCGGTGTTTCCGCACGTAGCTGGCCCGGGCGCTATAAACTACTATCCCTAGTGAAAAGATAGATCATCCTGATGCGGCCCCAGCACGAGCGGCAGGTCGGGATCAGCCGACCACTCTTCGAGGGAACCGTCATAGATCGCTACGTCCTCACGCCCGACCATCGTCAGCGCGTGTGCAACCAGTGCGGCCGAGATGCCTCCGCCGCAGTAGACGGTTACCCGGCCACCGTCCGGGACGCCGGACACGGCCTCGGCGAGTTCCTCCGGCGGGCGCAGCCGGCCGTCCGGGCCGATCAGCGCGCGGGCCGGCAGGTTCAGGCTGGACGGTATGTGCCCGCGCCTGGAGTACCTGGTTGGCGCGGTCCCATCAAAGAGCTCGCTGGACAGCGCGCAGACCAGGCTGCCCGGGCGGGCTCCGGCGACGATCTCGAGCACGTCGGACTTGCCGGCCCACATGCCGCTCCGCTCGAGAGGGGTGACCGCGCCTTCGTGCGCGTCTTGCTCGTCCGCCCCGTCTTGCTCGACCGCTCCACCGCTGCCGACCCAGGCCGCCCAGCCCCCGTCGAGGACGGCGGCGGGCACGCCGATCCAGCGCAGCATCCACCACAGCCGGGCCGCCCACACGCCGCCCGCGCTGTCGTAGCTGACGACGACCGAGGTGCTGGTGACACCGAGCCGGCCGAGCGCGGCTGCGAGCCGGTCGGCAGGCGGCCGGGCGAAGTGGTAGGCCGCGCCGTGGTCGGACAGGTCCTCGAGCAGGTCGGCGTGGCGCGCGCCGGGGATGTGTCCCTCATCGAACCGGCCGCGCCCGCTCTGCGCGCGGTAGTCGCCGTCGTGGGCCGGCGTGGGCATGACCACGGTCGCGTCGAGCACGACAACCGGCGGGCCGAGGTGAGCCGCCAGCCACGCGGCCGACACGAGCGGCCCGGGCAGCAGCGACCCCGGGAGGCCAGGCTGGCGCGAGCCGGCGGCGCGCTGCGGGGCTGTGTTCACGGGCATCAGGCTACTCGGGCCGGATTTGGCGGGGCCGCGCCATGACCTCGCCAGCGCAACCGGACGGTGCGGCAGCCGCTCGCTTGGTGATCAGCGCGGCCGCTGCGTGGCGGGCCGCGCATCCCGGTGTGCTGATCCTTGCCATCGACGGACACGGAGCGGCGGGCAAATCCACCATCGCCGCGGCCGTGGCCGGCGCGACAGCCGCCGCGCTCGTGCATACCGACGACTTCTTCCGGCCGGCGTCCGGGGTGACCGGCGGGGCGGCCGGAGGCTCACCCGGCCGGGCGGCCGGAGGCTCAGCCGGCGGGCACGCCCTGGCCGCCTACTACGACTGGCGGCGGATCAGGAAGCGGGCGCTCGAGCCGCTGCGGGCGGGACGCGGCGCGACGTTCCGCCGGTTCGACTGGGAGCGCGGCAGCGGCTTCGACGGCGCGGCCATCGTACACCCAAGCCCGCTGGTGCTGCTCGAGGGCGTCTTCTCCGCCGCCCCCGAGCTTTCTGACCTGGTGGACCGGTCCGTGCTGGTCGACACGCCCGAGCCGGTGCGGCTGCGGCGACTGCACGCACGGATCACGCCGGAGGAATGGGACGACGACTGGCTGGCTGCCGAGCAGGCCTACTTCGACGCGACCCGGCCACCCTCATCATTTGATCTCGTCGTTCCCGGCGCCAGCACGGACGCCGCCACCGTGCTGGCCCGGCGGGACGACCCCCCGGACCTCCCCGACCACCTGAGAGGCCAGCCATGACGTCCATCCGGGTCATGCTCGACTATGTCCATCCCTGGCCGAACGCCGCGGGCTTCTACGTGGCCCGCGAGCGGGGCTGGTACCAGGAGGCGGGGCTCGACGTCGAGCTGACCACGCACGACTTCGGCCGCGGCGACACGCTCGCGCACCTGAGCCGCTTCGAGGTCGATTTCGCCGTGTTCCCGTCCAACCGGCTGCTGGTCCGGAGGGAAAAGGCCGAGCCCCTGGTCGGCATCGCGGCGATCAACCAGACCGGTCTGGAGACGATCCAGGCGATCCGCAGCTCGGGGATCACCCGCCCCCGTGATCTGGCCGGCCGGCGCGTCGGTTACGGGCCGACGCCGCGTGGCCGGGCCATGGTCGGCCATCTGGTTGCGCTGGACGGCGGCGACCCGTCACAGGTCATCACCGTCAACTCTGCCGGACACGAGCTCACACCGGATTACCTCGTCGCCGGCGGTCTCGACGCGCTTTTCGGCGGCTACTGGTGCTGGGACGTGCTGTCCAGGACGGTTCCCGAGGAGGAGCTCATCACCTGGCGGGTGGCCGACATCGGCGCCCCGGCCTATCACAGCTATCTGCTCGGCACCCAGGAGTGGACGGTCGAGCGGAATCCGCAGCTCGTGCGGAACTTCGTGGCGGCGACGTCGCAGGGCTTCCACGCCGCCGCGACCGACCAGGAGGCCACGCTCGCGCTGCTCGAGCGGGTGATCCCCTACCAGCCGTCGTGGCGGCTCGCGCGCTCGCTGGAACTGGTCGCGACGAGCTGGTTTCACGACGGCCTCTGGGGTGTGCACCGGGAGGCCGACCTGGTCGCCGGCTACGCCGCCTGGCTGGCCAGCAACGGGGTGCTGGCCACCGCCGACGTGTGGCAGGGCGCGACCACCAATGAGTTCGTCCCCGACGCGGCGCAGCCGGTCGGGGTGCCACAGCCGAGAGAGATGAGCGCGTCATGATCCGGTATCGATGGCGGCCTGTGCCCGCGGCGGTCGCAGTCGCGGCCGCGACAGCAATGGTGCTGGCAGCGTGCGGCGCGAGCGGCGGCCCGTCCAGTTCCAGCGGCGGCAGCCCGGTCCAGGGCGGCACGGCGTACTTTGCCGAGCAGCCGCTGACGCCCCCCAACTACATCTTCCCGCTGGTGTCCGGCGAGTACTTCACCGGCGCCAACGTCAACGACCTGCAGACCCTGCTGTACCAGCCGCTCTACTGGTACGGCGACAAGGGGAACACGTCCATCGACTACCGGCTGTCCATCGGCGACGCGCCGGTCTACAGCGACGGCAACCGGGTGGTCACGATCACGCTGAAGCACTACGTCTGGTCCGACGGCGAGACCGTGACCGCGCGCGACGTCGGGTTCTGGATCAACCTGCTCAAGGCCAACAAGGCGGACTGGGCGTCGTACGTGCCCGGCGGGTTTCCCGACAACGTCGTGTCCTGGACGGCGCTCAGCCCGTCGGTCGTGCAGCTCCGGCTGAACGCTAGCTACAACCCGTTCTGGTTCACCTACAACGAGCTGTCCCAGATCACCCCGCTGCCGATCGCGTGGGACCGGACCTCGCTGACCGCGAAGGCCCCGTCGCCGACGGCGGCCAACCTGCCCGACACCACCGCGGCGGGCGCGAAGGCCGTCTATGGCTTCCTGAACGGGCAGGCGACCAAGGTGGCCAGCTACGGGTCAAGCCCGATCTGGTCGGTGGTGGACGGCCCGTGGAAGCTGGCCAGCGTTACCACCCAGGGCGTGGCCACGTTCCTGCCCAACCCCCGCTACTCGGGCCCGGACAAGCCGCACCTGGCGAAGTTCGTCGAGCTGCCGTTCACCTCGGCTGCCGCCGAGTTCTCGGTGCTCAAGGCCGGATCGTCGAGTGGCGGGCCGGGCAGCTCCGGCCAGCAGATCTCGGTCGGCTACGTGCCCGACAACGACCTGCCGCAGCAGCCGTCGCTGAAAGCCCAGGGCTACCAGACGGTGCAGGACTACCCGTTCGGCTTTGACTACTTCGAGCCGAACTTCAACAACCCGACGGTCGGGCCGATCCTGCGCCAGCTCTACTTCCGCCAGGCATTCCAGCACCTGGTCGACCAGACCGGATGGATCCACGCCTACTACGACGGCCTCGGGGTGCCCACCTACAGCCCGGTGCCTGCCAGCCCGGCCAACCCGTATGCGGACGCCGAGGCGTCGGTGAACCCCTATCCGTTCAGCGTGCCGGCCGCGAGAGCGCTGCTGGCCGAGCACGGCTGGAAGATCGTCCCTGACGGCGTCACCACCTGCGCCAGGCCGGGCAGCGCCGCGAACGAGTGCGGCGCGGGCGTGAAGGCCGGCCAGCCGCTCAACTTCACGCTCATGTACCCGAGCGGCCTGCCCTATACCGACGCCTCCATGGCCGACCTGCAGTCGGTCGCCAAGCAGGTCGGCATCGAGATAACGCTGAACCAGGTGACGGAGGCCACGGTCACCGCGACCGTCGAGCCCTGCGCCTCCTCGTCGGCCGCGTGCAGCTGGGAGATCGGCCAGTACGGCGGCGCGTGGGTGTTCGAGCCCGACCACTACCCGAGCGGCGAGGAGATCTTCCAGACCGGCGCGCTCGGCAACGTCAACAACTACTCGAACCCGTCGATCGACAAGCTGATCACGGCGACGACCACGACCTCGGCGAGCGGCGCCCAGTCGGCGCTCGACGCCTACGCCAACGAGGTAAGGCTGCAGCTCCCCGACTTCTGGCAGCCGAGCCCGGGCACCCTGATCACCGTGGCGTCGAACCTGCACGGCGTCGTGCCGAACGCCTACGGCTTCATCAACCCCGAGGAGTGGTACTTCACCAAGTGAGCCGGAGGGCGCGCAAAAGCGGCCGGAGGCTCAGACGCGGCACAGTAACCGGGACGCGCTGCGGGACTCGCCCGACGCGCGGGCTCCGGCCGCGCTGACCCCCCTGGGGGCTAGTCGTGCAGGACTTCATCTGCGCTTAACGAACGGGGCGGGTTAGGTTCGACGCGATCCGGATAGGGTCAACCTGATGCCCTATTGCGCGCGAAGGAGTGTGCCCGCTTGAGCGACCCCGCGAGTCAGCGCAGCGGGTTGACCGTCCGCGGCGGCCGCGTGCTCGCCGGGGCGGACGGCGGGGAACCCGAGGAACACTTTGGGGAATCAGCGGATTACCAGAGACTGTACGAGGAATTCGGAATCACGGCCGAACACGTGGTTGCGGCCGCGAAGGCAAGCCTGGCCCGGCTCAGGGCCACGTAAAGCCACAGCGAGGCGCAAGGAGCAAATGCCATGAACCCTCAGCCCGACACGCTGGCCCAGCTGACCGAGGCCGGCGTCTCCATATGGCTCGACGACATCAGCAGGGAGCGCCTGACAACGGGCAACCTGGAGGCGCTGGTCCGGGACATGCACGTGCGCGGGGTGACGTCGAATCCGACGATCTTCGCCAAGGCCCTGTCCCAGGGCGATGCCTATAACGACCAGGTGGCAGACCTCGCGGTGCGCGGCGTCAGCGTCGAGGAGGCCAGCAGGGACATCACCACGTACGACATCCGCTGGGCGTGCGACGTGCTGCGTCCGGTCTACGACGAGTCCGACGGCGTTGACGGCCGGGTGTCCCTCGAGGTCGACCCGCGAATCGCCAGGGACACCACGGGAAAGACGGCCGCGGAAGCCCGGGCGCTCTGGTGGATGGTCGACCGGCCCAACCTGTTCATCAAGATCCCGGCGACCGAGGCTGGGCTGCCGTACATCACCCAGTGCCTGTCCGAGGGGATCAGCATCAACGTGACCCTGATCTTCTCGCTGGACCGCTACAGCCAGGTCATCGACGCGTTCATGGCCGGGATGGAGGGCGCCGCCGCGGCCGGCCGGGACCTGGGCAAGATTGCCTCGGTGGCCTCGTTCTTCGTCAGCCGGGTGGACACCGAGGTCGACGACAGGCTGGACAAGATCGGCACGCCCGAGGCGGAGGCGCTGCGCGGCAAGGCCGCGCTGGCCAACGCGCGGCTCGCCTACGAGCTCTTTGAGCAGAAGTTCGACACCCCGCGGTGGAAGGCGCTCAGCGAGCGCGGTGTGCACGTCCAGCGCCCGCTGTGGGCCTCGACCAGTGTCAAGGATCCAAGCTTCGCCGACACCATGTACGTGGTGGACCTGGTCGCGCCGGACACGGTCAACACCATGCCGGAGGCCACGCTGCACGCGACCGAGGCCCACGGCCAGCTGCACGGCGACACGATCCGCGGCACGTACGAGGAGTCCAGGCAGGTCTTCCGGGAGCTTGAGGCGCTCGGCATCCACTACGACGATGTCGTGAAGGTGCTGGAAGACCAGGGCGTGGAAAAGTTCGAGGCGTCGTGGAACGAACTGCTCGACACGATCAGGACCCAGATGGCCGCGGCGAAGAGCTGACGAGGCGGACCGGCGGAGGAACTGGATGACATCGAACCCCCTGCGCGATCCCCGCGACCGCCGGATCCCGAGGGTCGCCGGGCCCTGCGCGCTTGTGCTCTTCGGCGTGACCGGCGACCTGGCCACCAAGAAGCTGCTGCCGGCGATCTACGACCTGGCAAACCGGGGACTGCTGCCGCCGGGCTTCTCGCTGGTCGGGTTCGCCCGGCGGGACTGGGAGGACGAGGACTTCGAGCGGGTGACCCACGACGCGGTCAAGGCGTACGCCCGCACGCCGTTCCGGGAAACGGTCTGGCGGCAGGTGGCCGAGGGCGTGCGGTTCGTGCAAGGCGAGTTTGCCGACGATGAGGCGTTCGACCGCCTCGCCAGTTGCCTTGCCCTGCTCGACGTCGAGCGCGGTACCGGCGGGAACTATGCCTTCTACCTGTCCGTGCCGCCGAAGGCCTTCCCGCAGGTGGTGGCGCAGCTCAAGCGGTCCGGGCTGTCCACGCCACCGGATACCCCCAGCGGCCGCAAGCCGTGGCGCCGGGTCGTGATCGAGAAACCGTTCGGCCACGACCTGGCCAGCGCCCGGGAGCTCAACGCGATGCTGAACGCGGTGTTCCCCGAGTCCTCGGTCTTCCGCATCGACCACTACCTGGGCAAGGAGACGGTCCAGAACATCCTGGCGCTGCGGTTCGCCAACACGCTGTTCGAGCCGATCTGGAGCCGCGGCTACGTGGACCACGTCCAGATCACGATGGCCGAGGACATCGGCATCGGCGGCCGGGCCGGGTACTACGACGGGATCGGGGCGGCCCGGGACGTGATCCAGAATCACCTGCTGCAGCTCATGGCGCTCACCGCCATGGAGGAGCCGGTGTCGTTTGAGGCCGACGCGCTGCGCATGGAGAAGGAGAAGGTGCTCTCCGCGGTAAAGATCCCCGAGGATCTCGCCGTCGGCACCGCCCGCGGCCAGTACGCCACCGGGTGGCAGGGCGGGATCGAGGTGCGCGGCTACCTCGAGGAGGACGGCATCCCGCCGGACTCGATCACCGAGACGTACGCGGCCATGCGCCTCGAGGTCGATACCAGGCGGTGGGCCGGGGTGCCGTTCTACCTGCGCACCGGCAAGCGTCTGCCGAGCCGGATGACCGAGATCGCGCTGATGTTCCAGCGTGCCCCGCACCTGCCGTTCACCAGGACCGATACCGAGGAACTCGGCCAGAATGCGCTGGTGATCCGGGTGCAGCCGGACGAGGGCATCACGGTCAGGTTCGGCTCCAAGGTGCCCGGCTCGGCGATGGAGGTGCGCGACGTGAACATGGACTTCGCCTACGGCGAGTCGTTCACCGAGTCCAGCCCCGAGGCGTACGAGCGGCTGCTGCTTGACGTGCTGATCGGTGACCCGCCGCTGTTCCCCCGGCAGCGGGAAGTCGAGCTGTCCTGGCGAATCCTCGACCCGATCGAGGACTACTGGGCCGTGCACGGCAAGCCCGAGCAGTACCCGGCGGGCACCGCGGGCCCGGTGAGCGCGGACGCCATGATCGCCCGCGACGGCCGGGACTGGCGCCGGCTCTAGGCCGGGGAGACAATGCGATGATGATCGACCTGACCGACACAACTACCAGGGCCATCCACGACGCGCTCACCAGGGCGAGGGACCAGCTGGGCGGCCCGACCACGGGCATGGTGCTCAACCTGATCATCATGACCGACGAAGCGGCTCAGTATGACGCGGTCCGCGCCGCGACGCAGGCGGGCCGGGAGCATCCCTGCCGGGTGCTCGGCGTGATCGCCAGGGACCCCAACGCCGAATCCCGGCTGGACGCCGAGATCAGGACCGGGGAGGGCGCTCCGGGGCAGACCATCCTGCTGCGCATGTACGGGCCGATGGGGCTGCACGCGGATTCCGTGGTCATGCCGCTGCTGGTGCCCGACACCCCGGTGGTCACCTGGTGGCCGCGCGGCGGCCCGGCCACGCCGTCCGGCAGCCCGCTCGGGCTGCTCGCGCAGCGCCGGGTCACCGATGCCGCGTCGTCCGGCGCCCCGGCCCGGACCCTCACCGCGCTCGCGGAGGGCTACCGGCCCGGCGACACCGACCTGAGCTGGACCAGGGCGACGCCCTGGCGCTCCTTGCTGGCCGCCACCCTGGACCAGCCGCACGGCGAGATCACCGGCGGCTCGGTGGCCGCCGAGCCGCGGAATCCGACGGCGGATCTGCTGGCAGCGTGGCTGACCAGCCGCGTCGGCATGCCGTTCTCCCGCGACGAGTCCACTGGCCCCGGCATCACCGAGGTACGCTTCGTCACCTCCGACGGCGACATCACGATCACCCGCCCGGACGGGCGTATGGCCACGCTCAGCCGGCCCGACGGGCCCGACCGGCGAGTCGCGCTGCACCGCAGGGACACCACGGAGCTGCTGGCCGAAGAACTGCGCAGGCTCAACCCCGACGAGATCTACGGCGAGACGCTGGCCAGCTTCGCTGCGGGGGCCGGGAGGTAGCGCCATCAGCGCGCCGCCCCAGGTCCTCATCCACCGCGACGCGGAGCTGCTCGCCAAGGCCGTGGCGGCACGGCTGGTGACCAGGATGGTGGATGTGGTCGCGGCCCGAGGGCACGGCTCGCTGGTGCTGACCGGCGGCGGGATCGGCACCCAGGTGCTCTCCGAGCTCGCCGCCGCCCCGGCCAGGGATGCCATCGACTGGCGGCACCTGGACATCTGGTGGGCGGACGAGCGGTTCCTGCCCGCTGGCGACCAGGATCGCAACGAGACCGGCGCGAGGGCCGCGCTGCTCGACCACGTCGACGTCAGCCCCGAGCGGGTGTACCCGATGCCGCCCTCGGACGGCCCGGACGGCCCCGACCCGGAGGCGGCGGCCGCGCGGTACGCGGGCTGGCTGCTGGCAGCGTCGCAGCCCGAGGACCACAGCCAGGTGCCGTCCTTTGACGTGCTGATGCTGGGCATCGGGCCCGAGGCGCACGTCGCGTCGCTGTTCCCGGGCATGCCGGCCCTGTACGAGGAACAGCGGACGGCCGTGGCGGTGCACGGGTCGCCCAAGCCGCCGCCGACCCGGCTGACGATGACGCTCCCGGCCATCACCGCAGCGCGCGAGGTCTGGATCATCGCCTCCGGCGAAGACAAGGCCGGGGCCATCCGGCTGGCGCTGTCGGAGGCCGGGCCGGTCCAGGTCCCTGCGGCCGGGGCCAGGGGCAGGCAGCAGACCCTGTTCCTGCTCGACCGCGCCGCGGCCGCTCGTGTCCCCGCGCAGCTCGGCCGCCTCGCCTCGCCCTGACCCCGGCGCCGGGCCGGGATGCGCTCGATCGGGCGTTCTGGATGATATGACCCGGCTTGGCTAAGATCGCGCCGTGGCCACAGATCCCCGCATGCGTGGCGGTCGCGATCACCTTGTCGTGTGCGGAGATGACGCACTCACCTCGCGCATGGTCGAGGAGCTGACGGTCAGGTACGGCGAGGAAGTAACCGTGATCCTGCCCTCGGCCCAGCGCAACCACGGGCTCCGGATGGCCAGGCTGCCCGGTGTCCGGCTCATCGAGCGGGCCGATCTGGACGACCAGGCGTTCATCTCCGCTGGCGTGCCGGCCGCCCGGGCGCTCGCCCTGCTGCGCCAGGACGATCTCGGCAACTTCCACGCGGCGTTGCGCGCCCAGGAGCTCAACGCGGACCTGCGCCTCGTCGTCGCCATCTTCAACACCAGCCTCGGCGAGCGGATCCGCACGTTCTTCACCGACTGCGCGGTGCTGTCGGACTCCGCGATGGCCGCGCCCTCGTTCGTTGCCGCTGCCCTGGGCGAGCCGACGCCGAGCCACGTCCGGCTGGCCGGCCGCACGCTGTACGTGGCCAGGCGCGACGACACCGACGCCGGGCACATGATCTGCGGGGTGAGCGCGGGCACAATGAAGGGGGAAGGGGAGGTGGGTGGGGGCTCTCCCAAGCTGGCGGCTCCTCAGGCCAGCACCTCGGAGCTGGTGCTGGCGGTGGCCGACGGCACCCCGCGCAACCCGCTCGTGCAGCAGCGCCGCCATCCGGTGCGCGCTGCCGTGCGGATGGCGCGGATGCTGGTCTGGCACAAGTTCGGCGCCGCGTTCGCCGTCCTGATCGCGATCCTCGCGGTCGGCTACGGCCTCAATGCCGCGGTTCTGCACTACTCCGTCGGAAACTCGCTCTACCTGACGTTCCTGGACGCGGGCGGGGACGCCGTGACCCAGCTATCCCTGAAAACGCCGGAGAAGGTCGCGCAGTTTCTGCTCACGTTCGACGGGATTGCGTTCCTCCCGCTGGCCACGGCGGCGGTGGTCGGGCTGAGGCTGACCGGCTCGGTGCGCGGCACCGACCGGCCGGTCAGTGACCATGTGATCGTGGCCGGGCTCGGCAACGTCGGCACCCGGGTCGTCGGGCAGCTGCACGACCTGGGCATCGACGTCGTGTGCGTGGACAAGAACGAAAACGCCGCCGGGGTGCCGATGGCGCGCCGGCTCGGCCTGAAGGTCGTTACCGGCGAGACATACCGCGAGGAAACCCTGCTGGCGGCGGGCATAACCACCTGCCGGGCCCTGGTCTCGGTGACCGACAGCGACATCGTGAACCTGGAGACCGCCCTGCACGCGCGCGCGCTCGCCGAGCAGCCGCGGATCGTGGTGCGGCTGCTCGACGACGATCTCGCCGAGCGGGTCCAGAAGAACGTCAGCAACACGATCTCGCGGTCTGTCTCGTACCTGGCGGCGCCGGCGTTCGCCGCCGCCATGCTGGAGCACCAGGTGCTGCGCACGATCCCGGTGGGCCGGCACGTGCTCCTCATCGCGGACGTCGCGGTCGGCGAGGGGGCCGAGCTGGCCGGCGGGCACGTGGACGACGTACACGACCGCGGCGACGTACGGATGATCGCGCTCCGGCGGAGGGGTGGCACCGCGGTGGACTGGTCGCCGAAGCCCAGCGACGAGCTCAGGCCCGGCGACCGGCTGGTCGTGGTGGCCACCAGGGCCGGGCTCAGCCGGGTCCTCGCGCGCTGCCGCAACAGGTAGCCGCCGCCTGCCGCCAGCCGGAAACTGGGTCTCCCCAAAGATCGCTTCCGGAGTTACGCTCAGGACAGATCTTCCACTTGGTTCTGCTGAGCCATCTGTGAAGAGAAGGAAGGTCCGTATATGGCCGTATTTGTGCCACTCGCTTTTGCGTTGGCCACCGGCCGGGCTTCCCGGCCCGACAGCCAGTTCAGCGCGGTCGGCCAACCATGCTCCTTCCATCCATCCGTGCGCCTGCCCTGCCCCGCGGGCGACATGCCAACAGGTCCGGGCGGCGCGAGTCCCACAGGAGGAATCACTTGAGCACCACAGATGATGCTCCCGTCCCCGCAGCACCGGCTTCCGGCGTAGCCGATCCGGCACCGCTCGGGCTGGCGGCCTTCGCCCTGACCACGTTCCTGCTGTCCGCCGTCAACGCGGGCTGGGCGAAGAGCTCGACCGGCTTCGACTGGTGGGGCTATGCGATCGCCTACGGCGGGCTATGCCAGCTTTTGGCCGGCATGTGGGAGTTCCGCAACCGGAATGTGTTCGGCGCGACGGCGTTCTCCACCTACGGCGGGTTCTGGATCGGCCTCGGCCTGTGGCTGCACTTCATAGTCCCGACCGTCAAGCTCACCGCCCTCGTCTCGGTGAACCGGGACCTGGGCTGGATCCTGCTGGCGTTCGCGATCTTCAACACCTACATGCTGATCATCAGCACCCAGGTGAACGTGGCCGTGTTCCTGGTGTTCCTGACCCTCGAGATCACCGAGATCCTCCTGTTCATCGGGAACTTCGTCACCAAGGTCCCGATCCTGCCGCCGGACATCAACATCGGCGGCGCGGTGGAGATCGGCGGTTACGTCGGGGTGATCACAGCGTTGGTCGCCTGGTACACGTCGGCGGCCGGCGTCATGAACGGGCTGAAGGGGCGAGTGGTCTTCCCGGTCGGCAAGCCGCTGTTCGACCTCTGACCAGCGGGCCGGAGCACGTTCCTCCCGGGGTCCCGGGGCCGTCAGGCCCCGGGACCCTTTTTGCACCGCCCCGATACCTTAGGGCACGTGGATCTCCAGGAACGGCTCCAGCTCGACGCGGCGCGTCACCAGATGGCCAAGGTCAAGGCGCGCACCAGGCCATGGCGGTACGTCTTCGCGATCATCCTTGCGCTCGTCGCGGCTGCCGTGTCCGTTCAGGCCCGTTCCGTGGGCAAGACTCTGTCGTCCCCGCACGCTCACAGCGATTCGGTCCTGGCCCCGCTGGGTTCTGGCGGAAACTACGCCCTTTCCTATGGCACCGCGATCGCGTTCCTGCTGCTTGGCGGCATCGGCACGCTCGGTCTCGGCAACAAGGCCAGGGAGGTCCTCGAGCGGTCGATCGGCTCGGCGCACGCCGCCGTGGTCCGGTTCGTCATCCTGGTGGTCGGCGGCCTGCTCACGGTGATCTTCACGCTGGAGCTGCTCAACATCGCGATCACGCAGCTCGTCGTCGGCGGAGTGGTGACAAGCGTGCTGCTGGGCATCGCCGCGCAGCAGAGCCTGGCCAACGTCTTCGCCGGCATCGTGCTGCTGATGGCCAGGCCATTCCGGGTCGGCGATCGAATAGGCATCAGGTCAGGCTCGCTGGGCGGCCTGCTCGAGGGAATGGTCAGCGACATCAGCATCACCTACGTCCGGCTGGAGACGGCGAACGGCCCGGTGCACATCCCGAACTCCCAGGTTCTTGCCGCAGCGGTGGGTCCGGTCGGGGCGCTGGTGCCACCTCCGGCGCAGGGTCCGCCCCCGCCCGGCCAGGGAGCCGCCGCTGCGGAGCCCGCAACCGGAGCCGCGCCGCTCGCGGTGCCCGCAGCGGCCGCACCGCCAGCAGCGGAGCATCCGGAGAGTGACGGAACGGGAACGCCGCCCGGCGCCGCGCAAGCGCCGGCGGGTTCGGCGGGCCCGGCGCACCCGGCGTCCGAAGGACCGGAATCCGAGCGCGACACCGGGTGGCAGGCTCCGTGAGCGGCACGCCTGGAACGTCGGCCGGGCAGCCGTCCGCTTCCGGGCCGCTGCCGGGCGAGCGGGCTGCGGCGCGGCCGGCGCCCGGAAGAGCCGGGTCGCTCCCGAAGGCGGCTACCCGGCCGGCGCTCTAGCGGTGACTCGCGTCGTACTTGGCGATGACCTGCGCGGGAATCCGGCCGCGGTCGCTCACGTCGATCCCGCTGCGCTTAGCCCAGGCGCGAACCTCCGCGCTGTGCTGGCGGTGCGCCGCGGTTCTGCGCTTGGTCTTGCCTACCCTGCCGGTGACCTTGCGCGCCCTGTCGGCGAACCGCCTGAATACCTCGTCGAATTTCTCGCTGTGTCTCTCGCATAGGTCGATCTCATAGTCCCTGCCGTCAAGGCTGAACGCGCGCGTCAGGTGCTCGCCGTCCGGGATCTCTTTTGAGTCGTAGTCGCACGCGAATGTGACTGAGACCTTCTGTGCCACTTGTACTCCCCCTTCCCCCGACGCGAATATATCCCCAGGCACAAGGCATCTGTAACGGCACCGTAGCTACGGGTTTCCTTGGCGCCTATGGGTTGCCTATCTGACGCGGAAACTGCGCCGGATCAGCCGAAGGCGGGATCGGGGTTCAGCGCGCTGTTCAGCGCTCAGCGGCTGCCACGGCGCCGCTGGTAGGGGAACGAATCCACCGGCGGTTCATCGCTCATCTCGTCGGTAAGGGCAGCGCCGTAATGCGCGGGGTAATCGGCAGTACTTGGACCGAGAGCATCGCCTCGGGTTGCGGAGCTGGGTGCGGAACTTCCGCGCGGGTAATGCGATACCGGCGGCTCACCTTGATAATCCGCGGGGCCGGTCCCGTGGAGGTACGGATCAGCCGCTGACTCGCCTGGATAAGCGGCATGTTGGCCAGTGCCCTGCGGATAAGTCCCGCTGTCGCCCGGAGCCGGATACGAGCCGCTCGCGCTGCCCCCCGCGTGGAAGTCGCTGCCGTAACCAGCACCGTCCGTATTGGGCGCAGCGGGCAGGTCTGCCAGGTATTCGGTGTGCTGCTCGGGCGGCCCGGCCGGGTAGTCGGCGGGCCCGGTCAGGTACTCGGTGGGCCTGGTCCGGCGGTCTGGGGGCGGCTCGGCCAGGTACTCGCGCGCGCCGGCCTGGTACGGGGCCGTTCCGGTCCTGCTGGGGGCTTCGGGCACGCCGCGCGGGCCGAGCGGGTCGGCGAGATAATCCGGGCCCGGGCCGCGGCGCTCCGGTGGCGGCTCGGCCGGGTATCCCGCAGGCCCCGATCTCGGGTCCGGCGGCACAGCGGGGTACTGCCCCGAGCCGCCCCGCCGGTCTGGCGGTTCGGCCGGATAATCGGGCGGTCCGCCCCGCCGGTCCGCGGGTTCGGCCGGGTAGTCCGGCGGCCCGCCCCGCCTCCCCCGGGGCCCGGCCCGCCTTCCCTGGGGCTCGGCGAGGTAGTCCGGGGCCGCGCCGCGGCGGTCCGGTGGCGGTTCAGCCGGATACTCGCCAGGTCCCGACCTCGGGCCCTGGGGTTCGGCCAGGTAATCCGGGGCCGGGGCCCGGCGGTCCTGGGGTTCGGGCGGGTAGTCCGGCAGCGGGGCCGGGGTCCGGCGGTCCTGGGGTTCGGGCGGGTAATCCGCAGGCGGGGGCGGGGCCCGGCGGTCCTGGGGCTCGGCCGGGTACTCGGACGACCCGCCCCGCGGGGTCGGCGGCAGCGGCTCACCCGGGTACCCCGCAGGTCCCGGCCTCGGGTCGGCCGGCTCGGCGAGGTACGGCCCGGTCGCGCCGCGGTCGGGCGGCGCGGCCAGGTACTCGGTCGCCCCGTTCCGGTAATCCCCCTGGTGAGCCCCGTCGTCGGGGAAATCGCCGGGAGCGGGCTGCATCATCTGGCCGGACATCGGGCCCATGCTGCGCACCTGCGCCGTGGCATCGGCGGGAGGCTCGGCAAACGCCTGGCCGGGTGCCTCGGCGTCCCACCCGGGGCGCTGCCCGCCCGGTCCGCGCTGCAGCGTCTCCACCATTCTGGGCAGGTCGGCAATGGCCAGCCGGAAGGTGCCGGTGCACATTCCGCCTTGCCAGATGCTCAGGACCGCCACTCCGGTGTCCGCGTACCAGCTGAGCCGCATGCTCCGGGAATTGCCCCGCACGTCGAAGAAAACCTCGCCCAGACGGGGCAGCGGGGCAGCATCCGATGCCGACATGGTGCCCATGGTTACGCCGAACCAACGGCTTTGTCTACCTTGATGGCCACTTGCCATGGCCCGGTCTGGGTCGGCCACGGCGCGCCGTCTTAACCAGTTTCCCTATCCTGCCTGCATGAGTACTGGCGCAGGTGGCATGATGATGCGTCGGCTCGCTAACGGTCGGCGGCCTCGCCGCCGCTTCGCGCACCCGGCCATGCCCTGTGCACGCGGGAACACTACGACCACGTAACGCGTTACATCTTGCGACGGGGCGAATGCCGCATCACGCGAGAATTTATGCGTCCAGCGAGCCGGACGCTCGGCTAGGCGAGGAACTACACGGTGAGCTGGTTGAGGAGAGTTATTCATGTCTGAGGTACGCCGTCAGGCGGTCCTGATTCCAAGGCCGAGCTGGGGCTGGCAAGACGATGCTGCGTGCCGCGGTGAGGATGTCGTGCTCTTCTTCGGCCCCGACGGCGAGCGCCAGCCCGAGCGGGACCTCCGCGAGCGGAAGGCCAAGGCCATCTGCGCCGCATGCCCGGTCCGGGCCGAGTGTCTCGACTATGCCGTGAGCCGCCCGGAGAAGTACGGCACCTGGGGAGGGCTGAACGAGGAGGAGCGGTCGGCCGAGCGGCGGCGCAGAATGCGCCGCGCGAACGCGGCCTGACCGGCCCAGACCTGCCCCTCGCCTCGCCCCGCCCGAACTCCCCCAGCAAGCCGCAGCACCGGTGCGGAACGTTAATCGGTGGCGCGCGACAATGGAAACATGATCTGCTTGTCGTGCCGCCAGCAGCACCATGAGAAGTGCCCGGGCGGGACTTGGTGCGACTGCCAGCATCAACAGCCAGAGCCGTCCGAGCCGCGGCTCGGATGGATCCGGCAAGGCTGACCGCCGTCCGGGCGGAATAGGCATGATTGCCGCGAAGTTGACCAGACACATGGGAGCCAGCGCTTTGTCTCGGGAACCGGATCGGCGACCGGCACGGGCCGCCGCGCCGAAAAGCCCGGTGCCCCGAGTGGTGCGCAGGCTAACTGCCGCCGATCCGTTGCTCGTCATCCGCAGGCACGTTGATTTCCTCCGCATCGGGAGCGCGCTCTGTCTGCGTGGCCGCTGACCACAGCCCGTCATTCCTGACGGGCGCGTGCCGCGAGCAGCGCACCCGGCAATCGGCCGGACACAGGCGGGAGTAGTGCGCCCGCGCAAGCTGCCGCCAGCGATGTCCAGGCACGCGCCCCGTGACCGAAGGGACGCAGCACATGCCAGCGCCGAGCAGCGCGACAGTCATCCAGCCCACCGAGCCCAGCCAACCGGCCCAGCAGACCACGCCAGACGCCAGGAGCCAGCGGAGCCGCCGCCAGGGCCGTGGTGACGGCCAGTGGGCCCTTGGCTACCGTGAGCCGCTGAACAAGAACGAAGAACTCAAGAAGAACGACGACGGCCTGAACGTCCGCGACCGGATCGTCAACATCTACGCCAAGCGCGGCTTCGACTCGATC
>JASHOI010000605.1 GCA_030041195.1 Streptosporangiaceae bacterium
GGCTCGGCGACGCCGACGCGGCCCGGCGAGCGCGGGCCGAGCGGGCCGTCCGGCGGATGATCCTGACCGCTGCCGCTGACCTGCTATCTGGGCCCAGGGGGCTGGCGTCCTACCTGCGCACCCGGCTGGCCCCGGACACCGTGGCCTCGGTCAGCCTGCCGCTGGACGTCGGCACCCTCACCGACACCATCCCGGTCCACCTGCGCCGCGCGGTCGCCGTCCGCGACCGGCACTGCAGATTCCCCGGATGCGACCAGCCGGTGGCAGCATGCCAGCCGCACCACATCATCCCGCGGTCCGAAGGCGGGCCGACCTGCCTGACCAACCTGATGAACCTGTGCGCCTTCCACCACCTCATCGCCGTGCACCGGTGGGGCTGGCGCATCGCGCTCAACCCCGACGGCACCGTGACCGCCACCAGCCCCCACGGCGACAAAACCCTGCACAGCCACGGGCCACCACCCGCCGCAGCCGCCTGACCGCGGCCGCCGGGGTCAGACGGAATCTTCCTTCGTGGCCAGCAGGACCCAGAGGAAGTCCTCGCCGAAGGAGTGCCCATCCGCCTTGCGCATCTGCCGGAGTTCGCGCAGGCGGAACGGGGGCGTGTCCCACAGGGCACGCAGGCGATCTTCTGAGTAGCCGAGGCCGCCGCCCAGGCTCGCTCGCTCGTAGACCTGCTGGTCCGTGTAGCCGCTGCCGCCCTCGGGCCGGAAGCACACCAGTCCGTAGCCGCCGTCCGGCTTCAGGGCGCGGTCCACGAGATCGATGTAGTCCTGGCGGCGGTGCGGGGCCAGGTGGTGGAAGCAGCCCGAGTCGTAGACCAGGTCGTAGCTCCCGTCCGGGAACGCGGCGTCGAAGATCGAGCAGCACCGGAAAGCCACCGCGGCCCCGGCCAACCTCGCCCGCGCCCGCGCCCACTCGA
This sequence comes from Streptosporangiaceae bacterium, assembly GCA_030041195.1. The sequence goes on from JASHOI010000605.1 coordinate 923, forward strand.
TCGCCTGGGCCGAGAAGTCGACGGCATCGACGGTGCATCCCAGGCCGGCCAGGTGGACCGCGTTCCGGCCGTTTCCGCAGCCGAGTTCGAGCACACGCCCGGGAGCGAGCAGGCCTTGGCCGAACCATGCGACGAGGTTCTCGTCGGGCAGGTCGACCAGGAACGGGCATCGCTCGGCGCGGTCTGTGAAGAACGCGCTCCACCAGCCGCCGCCGCGGTCCTCGAGAAGGGCGTCGAGCGTGCGCGGGTCGTCGTCGTTCATTCCAGTGGAAACGTACCACTGAGAGGGCCGCCAGGCGGATCGGGCAGGGAATTAGGCCGCTAATGCGCGAAAATTAGCCAGGCTAATGAAATAAGTCGACAGTAATGGAATGGAGAGTGTCATTCGCGTTGCTCACGACCAGCTTCCCGAGCCCGGCACCAGCCTGGATCCGGGGCGAGGGTGCCTGGTCGGCCGCAACGAGGGGCCGCGACGGTCGCTGCGGACGTTCGGAGTCGTCTAATTCCTTGCGGCCCGCCGGTTTCGAGACATACGCCCGCTTTTCTGGCTCCGGTACGCCTTTCGGCGCCGGGCTTATACGGCTACGATCTGAGTTGTCACACCGGCCTGGGGTGGGCTCGCGGGCCGGGATGATGTCAGTTCCCCATCTCGGTGGGACGCAGGGGGGAGTCGGCCATGGGCATAAACGCCTCTGTCGATGGGCCGCGCGAGACTGCGACGGTCGTTGGCCAGAATCCGGTACGGCGGGCCGGTGGCGGCGATTTAAGCGAGGAACTCCTGACGTCCGACTGGTGGACAGACGCCATGGTCGAGGCGGCCGGGATTCCGCTGGTCGACGTTCCGCTGGTGACGGTCGGCGGTGGAATCGGAAGCTTCGTCACCGTCGATTACCTCAGGATCGCTGGAGTTACGACCGACAGGATCCGCGTCCTGTCCGACATAGACGTTCCGTGGCAGACGTACGAGTACCTAACCCGGGTCTCCCAGATTCCGCGCCCCGAGCGCATCCGCTCTGACTCGGCATCACGGCCGGACAATGTCTGGGGCTTTCCCTCTTACGCAATGGCCGAGGCATTTCGCGACCGGACCCTGAAGCCACTGTGGCAGGTGCTCATCGAGCCGATCTGGGCGGATTACTACACGCCGCGCGCCGGGCAGGTATTCGCCGGGCTCGAACGCGAGGTCAAGCGGATCAGCTACGCGGACATGGTGATCAAGGGCCAGGTCCGGATGGTGCGGCGCCGCCACGGTGGCGGCTATTTCACGATACTGACGCCGCCGGACGCGAAGCCCGCCCGCCGCGTGGCATACCGCTCGCAGTTCGTGCACCTGGCCGTCGGATATCCGGGGCTGAAGTTCCTCCCCGAGTTGCAGCACTTCCGCACCGAGAACCAGGATTTCTACCACGTGGTCAGCGCGTACGAAGACCATGAGCAGGTTTATGACCGGCTACGCGCCAAGCACGGGGTCGTGCTGATCCGGGGCGGCGGGATTGTCGCCTCAAGGGTGCTGCAGCGCTTGATGGACGAGCGCGCCAGGTACCAGCTGTCCACCGAGATCGTGCACCTGTTCCGCACCTACGTCGCTGGCTCACACGGCCCGGGCCCCTGGATGCGGCGCAAGGGCGGCAACGGGTTCGCCTATCAGGGATTCAACTACCCGAAGTCGGTGTGGGGCGGGCAGCTGAAAGCGAAGATGCGCCGCCTCGAGGGCGCGCAGCGCGCGGCCGAGTACAAGCTGATGGGCGGCACCAACACGCCGTGGCGGCGCCGCTGGCAGCGGCAGATGAACGAGGGCCGGGCCGCCGGCTGGTACCGGGTGCTGGCCGGCACGGTCGAGCAGATGAAGGTGCGCCAGGACGGGATGGTCGTCAGCCAGGTCAAGGCCGAGCAGGGCACCATCGAAGTCGCCGCGGACTTTGTCATCGACTGCACCGGTCTCGAAGCCGACATCTCCGAGCACCGGGTGCTCAACGACCTGCTCGAGCACTCCGGCGCGGGGCGCAACCCGCTCGGCCGGCTCGACGTCGAGCGCACCTTCGAGCTGCGCGGCGCGCGCAGCGGCCCCGGGGTGATCTACGCGTCCGGGGCCAGCACACTGGGCGGCTATTTCCCGGGCGTGGATACGTTCCTCGGCCTGCAGATAGCCGCCCAGGAGATCACCGACGACCTGGCCCGCCGCGGATTCTGCCGAAAGATTGGCCCAGGCCGTTCTGCCCGGCAGTGGCTGCGCTGGGTCCGGGGGCGCCAGCCGTAGACCGCCGAGGCCGGTGCTCCGACAGGAAGGGCTGCGGGCATGGTTCCTACTCTGATCGGCCGAATACAGACCCGGCTCGTGCTGCTGGCCGTCATCGGCGGCCTGGTCACGCTCGTGATCGTCCCGGCGCTGCCCGGCAGTGCGCCGCTCGCCGACAAGTACCGGGACGGATTCCTGGTCCTCGCCACCGTCGCCGTGCTTGGCGTGCTGTGGGAGTGCGTCTACCACTTCCTGATGCAATGGCGCTGGGAGAAGGACTGGCCCACGCTGTTCGGGCTGGTGACACTGGTGCCAGAGGGCGCGCTGGTCTGGATCCTGCTGAGCGCCGGGGCAGTACCCGGAATCGTGGGCACGGTCAGCGCCGCGGCGTTCGTAATTCAGTTCCTGGCGATCTGGGTATGCGTCTGGCTCGTGGCCAACGGCCCGATGCGGGTGCCGTTCATCCGGTGGCGGTTCCGCGGCGGGAGGGTGTGGTGAGCGACAAAGCCACCCCGCCCGGCCTGTGGCCGATCCACGGGGACGGTGTGCTGGCCAGGCAGGGGGATCTGGTTCTCCTGGTCCATCCAGCCGGGGGAATCCTCGCCGACCGGCTGCTTGACCTGCTGACCGACGCGGCCCGGGCCGGCGAGGACGGCCGCCGTTTCGCTGACCGGGTCTCGGCGGCGTTTGACGCGGACGCGGCGACTGCCGCTGCCGCCGCGGCGGCGGACCCGGCGGACCCGGCGGACCCGGCGAACCCGGCGGGCGGCGAGCCTCATCCTGCGGCCGTGGCGTTCGGGCCCGCCGGTGCCGGAGCGGTCATCACCAGCTACGGCACCGCGTGGGCGGAAGTCACGACCGCACATGGCGTGCGCTTGCTCACGGCAGGACAGCCCTACGACCGGCTGCGGTGCGTCCTGACGTCCGAAGTGACCAAGATCAGGGCTGGCGTGCGCCCGGATGACGAGAACGAGCAGACGGACCGCTACCTGCGTCTCGCCGACGGAATCGTCAGGGCGGACGCCCTGGTCTACGCCGCCGACAACGCTGCGTCACCGGCCCAGACGTCACCGGCCCCGGCACCACCAGCCCCAGCACCAGCGGCCCCGGAGAGCGCCGCGCGGGAAGAGTCCCGGCCGTCAGTCTCGGCCGGCGATGCCGGGACGGAGGTGCTGCCGGCGGCTGCTGGCGCGGAGCCCGCCCCGGTTGCCCCGCCGCAGGACTTCATCGCGGTGTCGTTCCTTGGCGCCCAGGCGGACGGTGGCGCGCCCGCGCGCGACGCCCTGCCGCTCGGCGCAGAGCCACCTGACGATAAAGACCTGGGCATCGCCGAACAGCCGATTCCGGTCGTCATGGGCGTGTACTGCAAGAACGGCCACTTCAACGACCCAGAGGCGCGCTACTGCGCGGTGTGCGGGATCGGGATGGCCCAGCTGACCAAGACCCCGCGGGCCGGAAAGCGGCCGCCGCTGGGCGTGCTCGTCCTCGACGACGGCTCGGTGTTCCAGCTTGACGCCGACTACGTGATCGGCCGGGAGCCTTCGCTGGACAGCGCGGTGGCGGACGGCAGCGCCAGGCCGCTGCGGTGTGTCGACGCCTCCGGGCTGGTGTCCCGGATCCACGCCCGCGTGGAGCTTGACGGCTGGCAGGTCTTCGTCTCCGACCTCGATTCGGCGAACGGCACCCACATCCGCCTGCCGGGGGAGCAGACCAGCAGGCGGCTGGCGCCCCGGGTGCGGGCACCCCTCGTCGTCGGTGCCGAGGTTCGCCTGGGGACCGATTACGGGTTCCGGTACGACTCGCATCGGCACCGGTGAGAGCCCGCGGCCAGGGGAAGCGGGTGAGCGATGAGCCTTGACGACGTCCAGCTGCTGCTGGCGGACGTGGCGATAGTGATCATCCTCGCCCGGCTGCTCGGGGCGGCCGCGCGGCGCATCGGGCAGCCGCCGGTGCTGGGCGAGATCCTGGTTGGCATCCTGCTGGGGCCCACGTTCTTTCACGGCAAGATCACCTCGGCGCTGTTCCCGGCCACCTTGATCCCGCCGCTGACCGCGCTGGCCGACATCGGCCTGGTGCTGTTCATGTTCGTCGTCGGCTACGAGGTGGACCTGCGGCTGATCCGGGGTCGCGAGCGCGTCGCGGTCAGCGTGTCCGCCGGCTCGGTCGCCGTGCCGCTGGTGCTCGGCGCGGGCCTCGGCGTGTGGCTTGCCCACCGCAGCCACGTGCCGCACGTCGGCACGTTCGCGCTGTTCATCGGCACCGCGATGGCGGCCACCGCGTTCCCGGTGCTGGCGCGTATCCTCACCGACCGTGGCCTGCACCGCACCCGCATCGGCGGGATCGCGCTGGCCAGCGCCGCGATGGCCGACGTGCTGGCCTGGTCGCTGCTTGCCGTGGTGGTCGCGCTGCACGGGAGCAGCCAGCAGTGGCGGGTGCTGCTCGCGATTCCGTACGCGGCGGCGATGTTCGGCCTGGTCCGGCCGTTGCTGCGGCGGCTTTCCCGCGCCTACCAGCGGGCCGGGAGGCTCACCCCGAACGTGCTGGCCGCGGTGCTGGCCGGGCTGCTGCTGTCCTGCTACGCCACCAACTGGATGGGCCTGCACTTCATCTTCGGCGCGTTCCTGTTCGGCATCGTGATGCCCCGCGATGATGCGCTCGCCATGCGCGAGGAAATCCTCGAGCGGCTCGAGCAGATCAGCGTCCTCGTGCTGCTCCCGCTGTACTTCGTGGTGTCCGGGCTGAGCATCAACCTGTCCACGATCGGGCGCTCGGGGCTCGAGGATCTCGGCGCGATCCTGGTCGTCGCGATCGGCGGGAAGCTGGCCGGCTCCTACGCCGGCGCCCGGGCCGGCGGAATCCGCGGCCGCAACGCGAGCGT
>JASHOI010000606.1 GCA_030041195.1 Streptosporangiaceae bacterium
GAGCAAATCGCCACCCACACCCCCATCCCGCTGCGGGCCTACCGCATCGGCCCATCCTGCACTGGCGGGCAACTCGCCGATGTCGAGAGCAACTGGCCGGCCCGCTACGAACTCGGCGAAGACGGCGCGGTACTAGTTCGCCCCGACGGCTACGTCGCCTGGCGGGCGGGCTCACCAGGCACTCGCCCCGCTGCCGCGCTCAGCAGCGCCCTGAACCAGATCCTCGGCACACCACGCGATGAAGGTAGAACCGAAAGGAACGGCTAATGGACAACGAAGCGGCGATCAAGCAACTGGCACAGGACGTCGACGCCGCATATAACGAGGCGAATCCCGCCAAGATGGCCGGCTACTGGACGGAGAACGGACTCAACGTCAACCCGTTCGGCGACAGGTTCGAGGGACGCGCCAGCATCGAGGCCGACTTGCGTGATGGGCTGAACGGGTTCATGAAAGGCAGCCGACACGAGCTCACCGTCAGGCACGTCTCCGCACTAGACGAACGGACAGCCATAGCCGACGGAACGGCAACGATCAGCGGCATCGCCGGTTTCGGCGGCACCACGATGGAGCCGTTGATCTCGGACTTCTCGATGATCTGCAGCCGGGACCGCCATGGCGGCTGGCGGATAGCCCAGATGCGCGCCTACAGGTTCATTCCCAAGCATGGATGAAACCGACGCTCAGTACGACAAGGACGGCGAATCCGGCCGCTCCAGGCCAACGGACTCGGGCGAAAGCGCCGCGCGACTGATGTCGATGTCCGCGACTAGCGCCTCAATGCGATCGGCCAGAAGCATGCGCTGGGCTTTCATCCTGGCTTGCAGCGCGTCATGTTCATCGCGGATCTGCTGGACGGCTGAGTCGATCTGGTCGGCGGCCGACTTCTGCTGCTGGCTGAGAAGAATCGAGTCTGCCAGCATGGTGGTGGTCGAGGTCATCAGCTCGCCTACCTCGCGGACCTGACGGGCGCCCTGCCCGGTGGCGATGACGGTGGAGTTGGTCTCGTCCTGGATACTGGTGAGTATCTCCGAGATGGACTCGGTGGAGTCCACCGAGCGCTCGGCGAGCCTGCGCACCTCGTCGGCGACCACGGCGAACCCGCGTCCCACCTCGCCGGCCCTGGCCGCCTCGATCGCGGCATTCAGCGCCAGCAGGTTGGTCTGGGCTGCGATCTCGTTCATCAGCCCGAGAATCTCCTCGATCCGGTTAACGCGCTCACCGAGCGAGCCCACCCTGCTGGCCGTGTCGTCAGTCTGGCTCTGCAGGAACGACATGGCCCGGCCGGTGCGCTCGGCCGCGTCGGCGACAGCGCGCATGGTCTCGGCCAGCGCAGCCGCCGTGCCAGCAAACTCCTGTGCGGTCGCCGAGACATCGGTGGCCGCTTCTGCCTGCTCGTCGGTTACCTTGCCGGCGTACCCGGCCCCGGCCCGCAACTCCGTCGCGACCTCGCCCAACAGCGCGGAAGCCGACCGCAGTTGTGCGACCAGTTCACCCCGGTCCGACAGTGGGCTCAATGCCGCGGCCAGCTCAGCCTCACATCCGATGACCCGGCCAGCCAGCCGTCGCGAGTACCCGACGAGCAGCACGCCAGCGGCGATCGGCAGAACAAGGGCGGAGACCGCGAGCGGGCCGGCCCGGTCGTGCGCGAAGCTCTGCCCAGCCAGGACGCCTCCTCCCGCTATCGCAGCGATGATCACCAGCCCGGCCACGGCCAGCGCATTCGCGGATCTCCCCGCCTGCCGTGGCCCGCGCCCGCCGTCGGCCCGGCGGCCAAGCCGAGCGCTCACAGCGCCGCTGGCCGAGCCCGCCCAGCGGCGAACGGGATCCGGCAGGACACGGTTATGCCAGGCCATCTAGCGTTCATGCTGGTCAGGAACCTACCCAACCACCGCTGCCGCGTAACGGCGCCGAGAGAGCGCCCAGCGGCGCCGCGCAACGCGACCCTGCCACGGAATTCCACGGCGATGCCCGATCTGGATCACAGCCCGCTGCTGCCACACCGACGCGCGGTGGCCAGCGGACCCAGCGCGTGGTCGCTGTCCATCAGTGCTGGCCTCCCGTGTCCGGCAGGTCGAGACGGACAACCGGTCGCGCCGGCATTGGTCGGGAGACTTCCGCGAACCCGGCGTGCAGGAATGTCGATAGCACTCCGTGGTACAGCTCAGCGGCGGTGGCCGACGACTTGCGTGCCAGGTCGACCGGATACCCCTCGATGAACGATGCACCGCCGCGCTGCGCCAGTTCGATGGCGCCGCCGAGCAAAACAGCCGCCACACCGCGTCGGCGGGCACCGGTCTTGACCACGAAGCAGGTGACAGACCACACCGAGTCGTCCTCAAAGCTGCTGGGCGACGTGCCGCGAAGGACCGCGCTGCGCCGCAGTCGCGTGTATACCGGCCGTCGGGCAACCGCGGCCCAGCCGACCGGAACCCCGTCGAGATAAGCAATCACTCCCGGCGGGGGCCCGGCCTCGACTTGGGTGCGGAAGGACTCCTTGTTCGCGGCAGCGAACTCGCCGGGGCCGACTCGGGCTCCCGCGAAAAACCACTGGCACCAGCATCTCGACGGATCACCCCTCATGCCGAACACTTCCTCAAGGTCCGGCCAGCGGTCGCTGCTCGCGGGCACGACCTGCACCGCAGCCGGGTCCGGGCACAGCCTCGCATCCGACCGCCGCGCCACCACTGCCTCCCTCAGGCCCTCGTCAGCGCAACGCGGGGTTCGGCGTTGCACCTTGCTCGCCACCGTATGCGGTCAGCCACCCACGCGTGATCGGCGAGCTTTGGCATGCAACCCTTCCAGCAGGTTCGCCGGCGCGAATGACGATGCCGAATCCCGCACAGGAACGTACTGGACGCGACGGCCGCTATTCGGCATGCGAACGCACAGCACAGCCGAATCGCCCGTTAGCTCTGCCATCACCTCCGCCGCTGCCACGTCCACTGGCCTGCCCACCAGTTCCTCGATCTCTCTTGCCAGGCGCTTCGCCAGCGCGGCCTCTTCGTCCGGAACTGCTTGCAAAGCCTCATCACGGGTGCTTCGCGCTGCTGGGACGGCCGCGGCTGCCACGTCGGGCGCGCCGATATCAGGGTGCGTTGCTGTGCTTCGCTGCTGTACGCGGACGCTTGGTGCTCACCGCTGCGGTTCGGCTGGTCTGGCCAGTATCCAGGCCATCACCGCTGCGAGCGTCAGGAACCCGGCACCGATCACCAGTTCCTGCCAGTTCGCGGTGGGGCTGAGGGTTTTCGTGGAGGCCACACTGGCCGGTATCGACGCCATGAGCGCCACGCCCGCGACCCACGCACCTGCCCACGCCGCTGCCATGAGCCGCTTGCCTGGCCAGCCGAGAATCCGGCGCAATCCGGCGATCAGCACCGGGATTGTCAGCACCAGCCATGTCACCGCCGCCAGTGTGGCCGCGGCGACTGCGGCTCTATTCCAGTTCCCGCCGGGCCAGTCAAATATCCCGACGAAGGGGCTCGTAGGGTCTAGGACCGTCTTCGTGGATACGAGAAAGACGTAGCCGCTGGCGACAGCACCTATGCCCACCCACAGAACCGATAGGGTCCAGGCCGCGCCCCTGATTCTGTGCACCCGCATCTACGACCGGAATCTCCTGATCACCGAACTATGCTACCCGCGAATATCAGATCAAGATCGGCTTCCGGTCGAGATGGGATGATCGACCGCTTCCCTATCAGGGTTGTTTCACGCCCTGCGCCACGGTGTCGGAACCCGGGTCGAGCTGCGCACGACGAGCAAAAGGCCAGCCCCGGTCGGGGCGAGCGCTTCAGTCACTTGCGGGTCGGCACTGACGAGCGCCCGAAACTCGGCGACTTGACCGGCGTGAGAGATCACATTATCGACGGCGAGCAAACCACCATGCTTGAGCGTGCGAGCAAGGTCGGGCCAGTAGCCCGGATAGGCAGGACGCTCGGCATCGAGGAAAATCAAATCCCACTCCTCATCCGGCGAACCCTTGAGCGCGTCCGCTGCGTCCTGGACACGCAGATCGACGCCGGAACGCAGTCCCGCGCGGTCGAGGTTGCGCGCAGCTTGCGAGCTGCGGCCGGCCTCGATCTCGACGCTGATCAGGTGCCCGCCGGTTGCGCGAAGCGCGTCGGCCAGCCACAGGGTGGAGTAGCCGTTGGAAGTACCCAGTTCCAGCACCTTGCGTGCCCCGGTAGCGCGCACCAGCAGGGCAAGCAGGGCGGCGGTATCCGGCTCAAGGTTGCGGAGCCGGTCGAGGCGGTCTGGCTTCCCGGCGTCGTAGCTGACGCCGTAGCGGTGCAGCTCGTCAAGCAGAGCCATCAGCTGTACGTCCACCGAGAAGGCCTCCCTCAGGTGCGTCACTATCTAAGATAGTGACGTGATAGTACCCCGGGGGGCCGCTCCGGAGCAGAGCTTCTCGTTCCGCAGCGGCCAGCTATGCCTCGACTTCGCCGCGACGCTGATGTTCCGGAAGACCGATCAGCCTCGGGAGCTGCTCGACTCGCCCGCCAAGCTCAGCGAGTGGGCGCTTGCCAGCGGTACCGTCTCCGTCTCCGTTCCCTGCGGGCCGAGAGAGCTGAGTGAGGCGGCCGACCTGCGGGAGGTGATCTACCGACTGGCTACCGCTCTCATTACCAGGCGCCAGGCTGGGTCCGAGGAGCTCGCTGTCCTCAGCCGGCATGGGCAATGCGCGCCAGTCGCGGTCTCCCTGAGCCCGGACCGAACGATCACCCGCTCAGGAACGATGGCTGCGGTGCTGGCGAGCATCGCCCGCGATGCGATCGAACTTCTCGGCGGCCCAGAAGCACAACGCCTCCGGCAATGCGGACGGGACGGATGCACTCGCATGTTCGTTGACCGCTCCCACGGACGCAACCGCACCTGGTGCGGAATGCGCGAGTGCGGCAACCGAGTCAATGCCGCCGCCTACCGGCGACGCAAGGACCAGAAACAAGAACCGAACTAGCAAGAGTGCAGCCGAATACCTCGGTGGCGAGCATCGTCTTCCGGACACCCTGCCCGGGCTTGGGAGTTAGCAGGACAGATGGTCAGCGAGCTTACGTTTCTTTGGGTGCGGCGGGGCATCGGTCCAATCGACGCTGGCCGGGCATCGGTCGCCC
>JASHOI010000607.1 GCA_030041195.1 Streptosporangiaceae bacterium
GGGCCGCCCGGCCGGCGTGGCCGATGCTCAGCGGGATCAGCGCGGCCTCGACGTTCTCGGCCGCCGACAGCGTCGGGATGAGGTTGAAGGTCTGGAAGATGAACCCGATCTTTTCGGCGCGCAGCCGGGTGAGCTGGGTCTCGCGCAGCGACCCCAGGCCGGTGCCGTCCAGCTCGACCGTTCCCTCGGTGGGCCGGTCCAGCCCGTCGAGCAGGTTCAGCAGGGTCGACTTGCCGTGGCCGGTGCGGCCCTGCACCGCCAGCCACTCCCCGTCCTCGATCACCAGGTCCAGGTCCCGGACCGCCGGCACGGTGCGCCGGCCCTTCTGGTAAAGCTTGGTCACGCCGGTCAGCTTGTACACCGATCGTCTCCTGTTCTGTGAAAGGGTCTTTTGGTCAGCCGACTTGGGACAAAGCGTCGACCGGGCGCAGCCGGGCGATCCGCCAGCTCCCGAACGACCCGGCCAGCAGCCCGCCCGCCAGGGCCAGGACCACCGCCACCGCGATCACACCACCGGTGATCGCCGGGTGCAGCGGCACCGCAACCACATGCGGCGCCGTGGCCGGGTTTGGGGTGGGCACGACGCCGCCCGGGGCCGCCGCCTGGCCCGCCGCCTGCGCGAACGCCGCGGAGGACCCCGGGACCGTGACGGACAGCTTCGGCGCGATCGTGCCGATGATCGCCGCGCCCGCGAACCCCAGGCCGGTCCCGGCCCCGGCACCGGCGATGCCCACCGCCGCCGATTCGGCGAGCACCTGGGCGATGATCCGGCGGGTCCGCCAGCCGAGCGCCTTGAGCGTGCCGAACTCGGCGGCCCGCGCGGCCACCGCGGCCACGGTCAGCAGGCTGGCCACGGCGAACGCGGCGGCAAGCACCAGCACCGCCAGCCACTTGCCGAGGTCGCTGGCCAGCTCGGCCGCGACGGCCACCGATCCGGTCACCCGGCTGGCCAGGCTGGCCGCGGTGGTCACGGTGTCGTGCGGCAGCAGCCGGGAGATCTGCTGCTGCAGGGCGGGGACGCCGGCGGCGCTGGCGGCGGTCACGTAGATCGTGTTCACCTGGCCGGCCGAGGCGCGGCCGCTGGCCAGCTGGAGCGCCTGGGCCGCCGCCAGCGGGATGTAGACATCGGGCGGGGCGCTGGCTTGCGGCTGGGCGGCGATGCCGATGACCGTGAACCTGACGCCGTCGATGGTGATGGCCGCGCCGGCCGTCAGGTTGTGGCCGGTCGCGTAGCCGGAGTCGACCACGGCGACGTCGGCGACGGTGCCGGCGGCGGGGAACGAGTGACCGGAGATGATCGTCGCGGCGCTGAGCGGGCCGAGGGCCAGGTGCCCGGTGTCCACGCCGTCCACGCTGAAAAAGCCCGTCGACGGCAAAGCCGGGCCGCCGGCCCGCCCGGGGCTGCGTGGGAACGTGACCGTCGTGTCGGACAGCAGCAGCCCGCCCGCGGCCGCCGCCACGTCGTGCAGCCTGCCCACGGTCGTCACGTCCGCGGACGTGACCGGCGAGTACTGCGGGTCCACGAGCTGGACGCTGTGGCCCGCAGCGTTCTGGCACCCGCCGTTGCGGCAGATTTCCGGGCCGGCCGGGCCGGACACAACGGTCGTTCCGGTCCTCGGCGTCGTGGCCCCGGGGGCCCGGGGCGGCGGTCCGGTCACGGTCACGTTCGTGCCCACCCCGTACAGCGCGGCCAGCACGGCGGCCTCGGACTTGGTCACCCCGGCCGAGGCGGAACTCACCGTGACGACCAGGCCGACCCCCAGCGCCAGGCCCAGCGCGACGAAGATGGCCTGGTGCGCCCGGCGGCGCAGCTCGCGCCGCAGGTACGTGAGGAAGAACATCGAAGACACCTCACCGGTCGGGCGGATGATCGGCTGGGGCGGGTCAGGCCACCAGGGCCAGCGCGTCGGCCGGCCGGAGCCGGGCGATCCGCCAGCTGCCGAACGCGCCGGCCAGCAGCCCGCCGGCCACGGCCAGGATCACCGCCAGCACGATCACGCCGGCGGTCACTGGCGGGTGCAGCGGGACGGTAACCATGTGCGACGCCGTCGCGGGGTCCAGCTCCCCGTTGGGCCCGCCCGGCGCCGCCGCCTTCGAGGACACCCCGGACAGTGTCGGCGCGGTGAACCCCGGGACCGTGGCATGCAGTGTCGGCGCGATCGCGGCGATGATCGCCGCGCCGGCGAACCCCAGGCCCACGCCCGCCGCGGCGCCCCCGATGCCCATCGCCAGCGACTCGCCCAGCACCTGGGCCACGATCCGGCGGGTCCGCCAGCCCAGCGCCTTGAGCATGCCGAACTCGCGCGCCCGGCGGATCACCGCCGCCACGGTCAGCAGGCTGGCCACGGCGAACGCGGCGATCAGCACTGCCGCCGCCAGCCACCGGCCCAGGTCGCCGGCCAGCCTGGCGGCGCTGGCCACCGACCCGGTCACCTCGCCGGCCAGGCTGGCCTGGGTGGTCACGGTGTCGTGCGGCAGCAGCGCGGCGATCTCGTGCCGCACCGCGGGGATGTCGGCGGCGCTGGCCGCGGTCACGTAGATCATGTCCACTTCGCCGGTCTCGGCAGGGCCGGACGCGGTCTGGAGCGCCTGGGCCGGCGCCAGCGGGATGTAGACATCGTCCGGGCTGCCGCCGGTCTGCGGCTGCCGGACGACGCCGATGACCGTGAACCTCACGCCGGTCACACCTGGAGCATTGCCGATGGTGATGGCCGAGCCAGCCTTCAGGTTGTGGCTCGCCGCGTACCCGGAATCCACCACGGCGACGTCGGCGTGGGCATCGGCGTCGGTGAACGAGTGACCGGAGACGATCGTCCCGGCGCTCAGCGGGCTCAGCGCCAGGTGCCCGAGGTCCACCCCGTCCACGCTGAAAAAGAAATCCGACGGTCCCGAGCCGGAGCTCGTCGGGATCGACTCGGTATTGACGGAGAGCAGCAGCCCGCCCGCTGCCGCGGACACATCGTGCAGCCTGGCCACGGCCGCCACGTCCGCGGACGAGAACGCCGAGTACGGCGGGCCCACGGTCTGGACGCTCTGGCCCGGCGACGCCTTCTCACACGTCCCGTTATGGCAGAGTTCCACGCCGTTCGCGTTGACCTGAATGCCCGTCAGGCCGCCCATCTTCACCTGCCCAAAGCGGCCAATCATGACCGGCGGGCCGGTGACGGTCGCGTTGGTGCCCACCCCGTACAGCGAGCTGAGCACGCCGGCCTGGGCCCTGGTCACCCCGGCCGACGCGGCGGTGACGGTCACCACCAGGCCGACCCCAAGCGCCAGGCCCAGCGCGATGAAGACGGACTGCCGGATGCGGCGGCGCAGCTCCCGCCGCAAATAGGTCACGAAGAACATCGAGTGCTCCCGTGCTACTTGGTGAGCCGCACGCTGGCGGACGGCACGCACGCGGGCACCGTGTCGTTGTTCAGCACGACGGGGTTCAACGGCTTGAAGCCCGGAACGTAGGGGTTCAACCCGGGCGGAAGGCGGCGGTGTGCCCCCACCGGCGTCATCAGGTTCGGCCCCCCGCGGTCCACGAACGCCAGGAACAGTGCCGACCCCCGCGGCATCGCGTCCGGGTGGATGATGTAGACCGCTTCGCGCAGCCGGAAGGTTTCCCCGTCGATGCGCACGGTCATGGTTTGCGGGAGCACGGTCAGGACGGCTCGCTGCACCGCTGGCGGCGCATCGCTGGTGGTGGCGTAGTCGCAGCTCTGCGACGGCATGACGCGGACGATCGCGTTGACGCCGTCCGCCCGGAGCGCCTGCTGCAGCCCGGCTGGGTTGGTGTTCTGCGGCGCGTCGATGGTCACGGTCCCGTTGGCAGCCTCGCGTACCGTCCAGGCCGCGGCGACGGCCGTCCGGGCGCGCCCCGTCCCCTGCTGCCCCGCCCCCAGACCGCTCGCCAGAACCAGCGCCACGGCCACGGCGGTAAGCCCGCCGGCCAGGGCACCAATCCGGCGGCGGGCGCGGATCGCGCGGCCGCGGTGCATGATCTGCTCTGCCGGGATGTTCAGGTGCGCGCTGCGCACGGATTCCTGCACCGCGATGGCCAGTTCCTGGTCGTTCATGACGGGCTCTCCTGCTGTCGTTCGGGCGTGAGGTCGTGGCGCAGCGCGGCGAGGGCCTGAGCCATGTGCGCCATGACCGTGTTCGGGCTGATGCCAAGCGTGTCCGCGGTGCGCCTGGTGTCCAGGTCCAGCAGCAGCCGCAGCGCGACCACCTGCCGTTGCCGGGCGGGCAGCCGCATCAGGGCCGCCTTGATCCGCGGATCAAAGGTGCTGTCAGCGGCTCCGCGGGCGGTCGGCAGGTCGGCGATCGCGCCGGGGTCGGCCACCAAGACCTCCCGGCGGCGCCGCCGCCACCAGGAGACGTTGGTGTTCAGCGCGGTACGAACCACCCACGCCGCCGGGGCCGGATGCCCGCTGACCGTGCGCCACGATGCGCACGCCCGGGCAAAGGCCTCGGCCACGAGTTCCTGCGCCACGTCCTGATCGCCGACGCTGACCAGTACGGCACGCAAGCAGTCATCCCTGGACCTGTGGTAGAACTCCGCGAAGTCCAGCCGCTCCGATCCCACACTCGTTCAACGCCCAGCCGGTGCCCGCGGGATTAGCCGCCGGCCAGCGCGCGCCCACCGGCGGCACGCCGGAACGCCTCGGCCACCGCGCGGCGCAGCAGCACCCCGGCCACGTGCTTGCGGTAGCCGGCCGGGGCGTGCAGGTCGCCGGGCGGCTCCAGGACGTCAAGCGCGGCCTGCGCGGCGTCGACCAGGGTGGCCGGGTCCGCCCGGGTTCCGAGCAGGACCCGTTCCGGCCCATGGCAACGCAGCGGAGTGTCGGCGACGCCGGTCAGGCAGACCCGGGCATCGGTGATCACATCGCCCGCGAGCGTCACCTGGGCGGCGGCCCCGGCGATCGCGAAGTCCCCGCGCCTGCGGCTGAGCTCCCTGAACGCGGCACCGGTGCCCGGCGCGGCGGCCGGGAAGCGAACCGAGACGAGCAGCTCGTCGGGCTCGAGCGCGGTGGTCAGGAAGGTGCGGAAGAAGTCCCGGGCGGCGATCTCCCGGCGGCCGCGGGCGCTCACCGCCTCGAACGTGGCGTCCAGCGCGACCGCGACCGCGGGCAGTTCGGCCGCGGGGTCGGCGTGCGCCAGGCTGCCGCCGACGGTGCCGCGGGCCCGGATCGGGGGATGCGCGACGTTCGGCAGCGCCGCGGCCAGCAGCGGGCAGTGCGCGGCGACCGCCGGCGAGGCCTCCGCCGCTGACTGGCGGACCATGGCCCCGATCACGAGCCCACCGGGCCCCGGGCGCAGCTCGGCCAGCCCTGCCACGCGCCCGATGTCGATGACGTGGTCCGGGCGGGCCAGCCGGAAGTTGAGCAGCGGCACCAGGCTCTGCCCGCCGGCGAGCACCTTGGCGTCGTCACCGCGTTCGGCCAGCAGCGCAACGGCCGCGGCCACGGTGGCCGGCTGGTGCAGGCTGAAATCGACCGGTTTCACCGCGGGCCCGCAGCCGCCTGGCCGAACAGGCGGGCCGCGTTGCCGCCCATGATCTTGGCCCGCTCGCCGTCGGGCAGCGCGGCGCGCTCGACCACGTCCCGCGGCGCGAGGTCGCCGATCGGGAACGGGTAGTCGGAGCCGAGCAGGACCCGGTCCGGGCCGGCCTTGGCCACCAGGAACTCGAGCACGGCCGGGTCGAACACGACGCTGTCGAAGTGCAGCCGGGAGAACGACTCGAGCGGATCGGCGGTGGTGGCGGGGTTGATCACGTGGTTGCGGACCAGCCGGCCGAGGACGTAGGGCAGCGCGCCGCCGCCGTGCGCGGCAACGAGCCTGACCCCCGGGTACCGGGCCGGCACCCCCGCGTACAGCAGCCTGGCCAGCGTCACCGTGCTGTCCTCGACCCGGGCCAGCCCGTTGACCAGGCCGAAGTCGGCATAACGGGGTGCGCCGGCGAACCCCGGGTGCAGGTAGACGACGGCCCCGGCCGCGTCGGCCGCCTCCCAGAACGGGGTGAGGGCCGGGTCGTCAAGCTCGCGGTCTCGCGCCCGGGTGGCGATCATCACGCCGGGCAGCCCGGCCGCCGGCGGTGCGTGCAGGGCCGCGGCAGCACGCGCCGGGTCCTGCAGCGGCACCGTGCCCAGCGGGATCAGCCGGGGGTCGGCCGCCGCGAGTCCGGCGAGGCCCTCGGTGACCGCGACCGCCCAGTCCGCGCCCTCGTCCGCCGGCAGGTCGTACCCGAAGATGTCCAGCCAGCCGCCAAACACCTGGCGGCCGATGCCTTGCCTGGTCAGCCAGGCGTCGCGCAGCCCCGCGTCGGTGAGCCCGGCCGTGACCGGGCGGGTCGGCGGGCCGCCTGCGAAGACCAGGGCGTGGCCGGTTCCGGCCCGCTGCACCGCGATGTGCGGGAACCGGACCCGGCCCGCCGCCAGGTCCGCGATCAGCCCGGCGGGGACCGCGTGGGCGTGCACGTCAACCGCGTCCGGCATCACGGCGGCCCTCCGCCGAGGGCCAGCCACACGTCGGCGGGCCTGATCGGCAGCGACAGGACCGGGCCGGCGCCCCGGGCGGCGAGCGCGTCGTTGACCGCGCTGGCGACCGCGGCCGGAGCGCCCATGTACCCGGCCTCTCCCGCCCCCTTCTGGCCCAGCGTCGTGAACGGCGACGGGGTGCAGTGCTCGGTCTCGGTGATATCCGGCACCTCGTGGATGCTGGGCAGCAGGTAGTCCATGAACGACTGGGTCAGCGGCTGGCCGTCCTCGGAGAACGCGAACTGCTCGTACAGGGCCACGCCGATGCCGTGCGCGGTCCCGCCGAACAGCATGCCCCGCACGCTCGGCGGGTTGATCACCGTGCCGCAGTCGTGCGCCAGGAAGTAGCGGTCGAGGTCCACCTCACCGGTCTCCGGGTCGACGGCGGCGAGCACGAGGTGCGCCTCGAACGAGTAGCACGGGTAGATCTGCACGGTCCCGTCCGGCCCGGCCAGGGCCCCCGACCGCGGCGTGTGCGCGACGTGCACCACCTCGAGCCCCGGCTGTTCGCCCGGGGGCATCAGGTGCTGCTTGCGCAGCGCGATATCGGCCAGTTCTGCCCACCCCAAAGACTTGCCGGAACGGGTCGCCACGGCCCCGTCCAGGTAGCCGACCTGATCGACGCCGACGCCGAGGTGGTGCGCGCCGATGCGGCACAGCTTGAGTTTCAGCTCGCTGCAGGCGCCACGGATGGCTTCGCCGAGCACGATCGTCATCCGGCTGCCGACCGGGCTCTGCGAGGGCATGCCGGTCAGCGAGTCGGCCCGCACCACCATGATCGAATCCGGGTCGCGGCCCAGTTCCTCGGCCACCAGCGTGGCCACCATGGTCTCGTGGCCCTGACCGGCCGACGCGATCGACACGATCGCGGTGACCGCGCCATCGGCGTCCACCCGCAGCCGGCAGCCCTCGGGGAACGTGGTCTTGTCGTTGGCCGGGTTCATGACGTTCTCGAAGATCGCGTTGCCGCCGCTCGGCTCCAGGCAGGTGGCCACGCCGATCCCGGCCATTTTCCCGGCGGCGCGCAGTTCGTCCCTGCGCTGCTCCAGCGCCTGGAGCCCGGGCCGGGCCGGCGTCCCGGCGATGCCCAGGAGCTTGCCCAGCACGGCCGGGTAGTCGCCCGAGTCGTACTCGGTGCCGCTCGGGATCCGGTACGGGAACTCGTCCGGGCGGATGAAGTTGCGCCGCCGGATCGCCAGCCGGTCCATGCCGAGGCCGCGCGCTGCCGCGTCCACGGCAGACTCGATCGCGTAGTTGGTCGGCGCCTGGCCGAAGCCGCGCACGGCGACCTGGCCGGTCTTGTTCGTGGCCACCGCGGTCGCGGTGTAGCCGGCCGAGCCGATCCGGTACGGGCCCACGATCGCGCCGATGGGCTTGGCGAGCTGCAGCGGCGAGCGCCCGGGAAACGCCCCCTCGTCGTCGATGACCGCGATCTTGATGCTGGTGAAGTCCCCGTCGGCGGTGCAGGCCAGCTCGACGTCGAAGATCCGGTCCGGGCCGTGGAAGTCACCGCCGTGCATGTTCTCCGCCCGGTCCTCGATGAGCTTGACCGGCGCGTGCAGCAGCGTGGACAGGTGCCCGGCCAGCACGGCGTGCTTGATCCCCCGCTTGACGCCGTAGCTCCCGCCCACGTCGACGTCGAAGTGCACCCGCACCTGGTTGGACGCCAGCCGCAGGGCGCGCGCGACCTGCTCGGGGAACTGCGGCATCTGCACCGACGCCCACACGTCGAGCAGCCGCGCGTCGTCGTCCCAGCAGGCCACGACGCCGAAGGTCTCCAGCGGGACCGTGGAGCTCCGGTTCCAGCGGACCCGGACCCGGGTGACCGAGTCCGCCCTGGCGAAGTCCCCGGCCACGTCCCCCCAGGTGAACTCGCGGTGCGCGAGCACGTTGCTGCCGAGCCCGGCGTGCACCAGCGGGGCGCCGTCACCGAGGGCCGCCTCGGGGTCGAGCACCACGGCGAGCGGCTCGTAGTCGACGCTGACCAGGTCGGCCGCGTCCTCGGCGATCGCGCGCGAGGATGCCAACGTCGCCGCTACCCACTCGCCCGCGTAGCGGGCCTCCTCCACGGCCAGCGGCCGCCATTGCACGGCCGGCAGGGGGAGGTACTGCCGGAGCGGCTCGGTGGCCTTCGCGAGCTCGGCGCCGGTCAGCACGCAGGCCACGCCGTCGAGTTCCAGCGCCTCGGCCGGGTCGATGGAGACGATCCTGGCGTGCGCGTGCGGGCTGGTGACGAGGCCGACGTGCAGCGTCCCCGGCGGCGTGATGTCGGCGACGTACCGGCCGCGCCCGGTCACGAACCGGCGGTCCTCGCGGATCCGGGTGGGCCGGGAAGCCCAGCGCCGGCCGCGGTCACCGGCCGGCATCTGCGGGTCCCGCAGCCGGGCAGCCCTGGAAGCGCGCTGCCAGCTCCACGGCCTCGCGGATCTGCACGTATCCGGTGCAGCGGCAGATGTTCCCGCCCAGGGCCTCGTCGATGTCGTCGCGGCTGGGGGCGGGGTTCGCCGCGAGCAGCGCGTGCACCGCGAGCACCATGCCCGGCGTGCAGTATCCGCACTGTAACGCGTGGGCCTGGCAGAACGCTTCCTGGACCGGGCTGAGCCCGGATACCCGGCCCACCCCGCCCTCGCCGCCGGCCCCCACCCCCGCGGCGCCTACCCCAGCTGCCCCAACCCCTCCGGCCCCAACCCTTGCGGCCCCCACCCCTGCGGCCCCCACCCCTGCGGCGCCCACCCCTGCGGCGCCCACCCCCGCGGCGCCCACCCCTTCGGCGCCCACCCCTTCGATCGTGGTGACGCTGTGCCCGTGGGCCTGAGCTGCGAGGATGATGCAGGATCGCACCGGCTCCCCGTCGAACAGCACGGTGCAGCAGCCGCAGACACCGTGCTCGCAGCCGAGATGGGTGCCAGTGAGGTGCAGCCCGTCGCGGAGCAGGTCAGCCAGGCTGGTGCGGCCGGCGGTCTCGCACACCCGGAGCTCGCCGTTGACGACGATCTCGACCCGGTGCCTGGTTCCCACTGACCGAAGGTACCTCTGCGGGCGTCCGCGACCAACCGGGCATCTTGCTTGTTCCGGGCAAACCCTCAGGCCATCTTGCCCTGGTTTGAAGCTGGTTTAGCTGGCATGGCCAGCGGAGATATCGTGAAGATTGTTGGGCGCCTGCAGATCCTTTGAGGCGTGAAACGTCTTAAAACATACAGAATGCGGTACCGTCCATTGCTGCCCGTGCCCGCGGGCCGGATGACCGTGCGCTGAGGGGTCAGCGACGCCGACGGTGACGCGCCGCGGCGTGCCGAGTTTTCAGGGGGCTTGCGATGGTCACGGCCAGGCCGCAACCGGAGGGAGCGCGGGGGAGCGACCCGCAGCGCAGCCTGGAGCTCACCTGCATGAGCAACCTGCTGTCCACGAGCCAGGAGCGGGTGTACTTCAAGGACCGGCTGAGCCGGTTCCTGCTGATCAGCGAGGGCTGGATCGCCGCGTATGCCCCGGGGCGCACGGCAGACGAGCTGATCGGGAAGACGGACTTCGACGTCTTCAGCGAGCGGCACGCCACCGCCGCCTTCGAGGACGAGCAGCAGATCATCCGGACCGGCGAGCCGCTCGTCGGCAAGGTGGAGCTGGAGACCTACAGCCACCGGCCGGACGCGTGGGTGTCAACGACGAAGATGGCGCTTCGCGGCGATGACGGTGAGATCATCGGCACGTTCGGGATCTCGCGTGATGTCACGGCACAGATCCGGGCCGAGCAGGCCCTGCTCGACCAGGCTCAGCAGCTGAGCCTGCAGAACGAGCGGCTGCGCGAGCTCGACGGGATGAAGGACGAATTCATCGGCCTGGTCTCACACGAGCTCCGGACGCCGCTGACCTCGATCATCGGGTACGTCAAGCTGCTCAGGGACAAGCGCACCAGCGAGGTCAACGCCGACCAGTACGCCGAGGTCATCCAGCGGAACTCGCAGCGCCTGCTGCGCCTCGTCGAGGATCTGCTGTTCCTGTCCCAGACGCACTCGGGAACGATGGCCGTCGACCTCCGCAGCGCGGACCTCGCCGAGATCACCCAGAGCGCGGTCGAGGAGATGCGCCCCGAGGCCGAGCGCAAGCACATTGACCTGATTTACTCGGCCACCGACGCACCCCGCCTGCCCGTCGACGCGACCCGCATCGCCCAGCTGCTCGGCAACCTGATCTCCAACGCGGTGAAGTTCACCCCGGACGGCGGGAGGGTCGAGGTCACGGTGGGAACCGACGCAGACAAGGCCGTGCTCGAGGTTGCCGACACCGGCGTCGGCATTCCGGCCGCCGACCGGGATCGGATCTTTGACCGGTTCTTCCGGTCGGCGATAGCGACCCGGCAGGTGATTCCCGGCACCGGTCTTGGCCTGACCATCGCCAAGAACATCGTCGCCGCGCACAACGGCGCGATCACGGTGCAGAGCGAGGAGGGCCGCGGGAGCACGTTCAGGATCTTGCTTCCGCTGGAGCCGGCATCTGCCGTCGACACCCGGGACCTCGCCGCCGGCCGGGCGCGCCGAGCGTGATGGCGTCCGTAGCGTAGCGCAGTAGTTACAATGTAGTGCATGAGCACGCCTCTCTCGATCCGGTTCGATCCAGCCCTTCTGGCACGGCTGCGCCGGCGCGCGGCGGCAACGACTGGATCAACGACCTCCACGCTGGCTCAGCGGCTCATTGACGAGGGCCTTCGGATGGCCGATCACCCCGGGGTGATCTTCAAAGATGGCCCCTCTGGCCGCCGGGCTGCCCTGGCCTACGGACCGGACGTCTGGGAAGTCATCAAGTTTCTGCGCGAAGTGGACGAGCGGGGCCCGGCCGCGCTCGAAGCAGCCGCCGAGGTCTTTGCGGTCGACGCCAGCCGGATTGCCGCGGCGGTCAGCTATTACGGTGACTACCGGGATGAGGTCGATACCGAGATAAGCGACGCTGACGAGGCATCAGCCCGCGCCGAGGAAGCTTGGCGGGTGCAACGGCGGCTGATCTCTTGAGCGAACCAGCCAGCGCCGGACGGCTGGTGCTGGACGAGATGTTCTCCCCGGCCATCGCCGTCGCTCTGCGTGGCCTCGGACATGACGTGATCGCTGTCGCCGAGCGCGGCGAACTGCGGGCGATGAGCGACGTGAACCTCTTCGCCTGGGCGGTGGCCGAGGACCGGTGGGTGCTGACCGAGAACGTCAAAGACTTCCGGCCGATCGTGCTGCGGGCACTGCAGGCCGAAGCACGCGTCACTGGGGTGCTCTTCACCAGCAACCGCGCCTTCCCCCGCTCCAGGAAGAACCCCGGCCCCCTGATCCAGGCGATCGATGCCTGGATGTGCAACGGGCCTCCGGCGGGCCCGCTCACCGAGGACTGGCTGCTCAGTCCGGCAGACCCGGCGCCGGGCTCCATGCAGCGCTAGATTGGGCCGGTGATCGGCTCATTCGCGGCGTTTGCGGGCGTGTCGGCCGTGGTCATCGTGACGCCGGGCCCGGACACGGCGGTGACGATCAGCGGCGTCCTTGGCGGCGGCCGGCGCGGCGGGATATGCACGGCGCTCGGCGTGTTCTGTGGCCAGGCGGTCTGGACGCTCGCCGCGAGCGCCGGGATCGCGGCCCTGCTGGTGGCGTCGGAGCCGGCCTTCCTCGCCGTGAAGTACGCGGGTGCCGCCTACCTTGGCTTCCTCGGGCTGCAGGCGATCTGGGCAGCGGCCCGGCGCCGGCCGGGCCAGACCGCGGGGAACCATGGCCGTCCCGCCGCGGTGCCGCGGCCGCGCAGCGCGTGGGCTAGCTGGCGGCGGGGGCTGCTCAGCGACCTCGGCAACCCGAAGATGGCGGTGTTCTTCACCAGCCTGCTGCCGCAGTTCGGCTCCCACTTCGCCGCGCTGGCCCTGCTCGGGCTCGTGTTCTGCGCGATGACGTTCGCCTGGCTCTGCTGCTACACGCTGGCCGTGGCGCGGATGGGCGGGCTGCTGAGCCGGACCCGGGTCCGGCGGGCCCTCGATGCCGTGACCGGCACCGTGCTGATCGCGCTCGGCATACGCCTCGCGACCGAGCGGGCCTGACGGCGCTGACGCCGGCTACGAGGCGGGCCGTAGCCGGCGGGAGATCTCCCGGAAGACGGCGAGCGCCACGATGCCCGCCGCGCCGATCAGCAGCGTCTGCCCGAGATGGCCGGCCGGCAGTGCCAGCGCGTAGAAATGCCGCACCGCGGGCACCGGGAACAGCGCGATGAACCCGGCCACCATCGCGGCGACCAGCACGAGCCTGCGCCAGGTCAGTGGCATCGCCAGCAGCACCAGCACGCCCAGGCTGAGCATGAGCGTGACCAGCGTCGCCGCGGTGCGCTGCTGCACCAGCGGCAGGCCCGCCGACCGGGCGAGCAGGTAAGCGGCGAACGCCGCCGCCGCGACCAGGCAGCCGGCCGGAATGGCGAAGCGCAGCACCCGGCCCACGAACCCGGGCAGGTAGCGCCGGCGGTTGGGCGCCAGCGCCAGGAAGAACGACGGGATGCCGATCGCGAGGCTGTCGATGATCGTCAGGTGCCGGGGCAGGAACGGGTACGGCAGCAGCGCGATGCCGACGGCCACCGCGAGCAGGGTGGCCCACACGGTCTTGGTCACGAACAGGTTGGCCACGCGCTCGATGTTGGCCGTCACCCGCCTGCCCTCGGCGACGACGCCGGGCAGCGCGGCGAACCTGCCGTCGAGCAGCACCAGCTCGGCGACGGCCTTGGTCGCCGACGCGCCGCTGCCCATCGCGATGCCGAGATCGGCAAGCTTGAGCGCCAGCACGTCGTTGACGCCGTCGCCGGTCATCGCCACCGTGTGCCCGCGCGCCTGCAGGGCCGTCACCATCGCCTGCTTCTGGTGCGGGGTGACCCGGCCGAAGACCGAGCGCTGCTCCAGCAGCCGGCCGAGCGCGTCGGGATCGTCCGGCAGATCCCTGGCGTCGACCGGGTCGCCGGCGTCGGGCAGGCCGGCCGCCTTCGCGACCGCGCTGACCGTGAGCGGGCTGTCCCCGGAGATCACCTTCATCGCCACGCCCTGCGCCGCGAAGTACCTGATCGCCTCGCTGGCGTCCGGCCGCAGCCGCTCGGCCAGCAGGATGAACGCCACCGGCCGCAGGCCGGCCGGGAGCGACTCGCCGTCGGCCGGCCGGTCGGTGCGAGCGAGCGCGAGCACCCGCCGACCGGCCGCGGCCAGGTCCGCCGCCTGAGACAGCGCCCGCTGGCTGCCGGGCAGCACCATCTCGGGCGCGCCGAGCACCCACGTGCCGTGCCCGGCGAAGCTCGCCGCGCTCCACTTGCGCGCCGCCGAGAACGGCACGGCCTCCTGGCGCGCCCACCCGTCCGGAGGCGGGAACGCCCGCCCGATCGCGGCGAGCGTGGGGTTCCGGTTCTCGTCGTCGGCGAGCGCGCCGAGCGCCGCCTTGGCCGGCGCCCGGCCGTCGAGAAGAGTCAGGCTGTCGAACGCGATCGTGCCGTCGGTGAGGGTGCCGGTCTTGTCCAGGCACACCACGTCGACCCTGGCCAGGCCCTCGACCGCGGGAAGCTGCTGCACCAGAACCCGGCGCCGGGCGAGGGTGACCGCGGCAACGCCGAAGGCGACGCTGGTCAGCAGCACCAGGCCCTGCGGGACCATGCCGACCAGCGCGGCGACCGTGCCGGTGAGCGCCTGCCGCGTGGTCAGCCTGGCGTGCAGCTGGCTGATCATCAGCAGCACCGCCACCGGCGCGATCGCCCAGGTGACATATTGCAAGATGCGGTTGATGCCGTCGATGAGCTCCGAATGCACCACGGCGAAACGGCGCGCCTCGGCGGCGAGCTTGCGGGCGTACGCCTCGGTTCCCACCGCCGTGGCCTGGTAGCCGCCCGAACCGGCCGCCACGAAGCTCCCGGACAGCAGGCGGTCGCCGGCCTGCTTGCCCACCGGCTCCTGCTCCCCGGTCAGCAGCGACTCATCGGCCTGCAGGCTCTCGCTCTCGCGCACCATGCCGTCGGCCACCAGCTGGTCGCCGGCCCGCAGGTCGATGAGGTCACCGACCACGAGATCGCCGATGTCGATGTCCTGGGTCGCCCCGTCCCTGATCACGCGGACCCGCGGCGCGCTGAGCACGGCGAGCCGGTCCAGCGTCCGCTTGGCGCGCAGTTCCTGGGCGATGCCGATGACCGCGTTGCTGACCAGCACGATGCCGAACAGGGCGTCCTGCGGCTGGCCCACCGCCAGGATCACGGCAAGCAGCACGCCAAGGATCAGGTTGAACCGGGTGAAGATGTTCACGCGGAGGATCTCGGCGACCGACCGGCTGGTCCGGTCCGGGCCCGCGCTGCCAAGCCCGCGCGAGCGACGCTCGGCAACCTCGGCGCTGCTCAGCCCGCCCGGCGGTGTCCGCGCCGCCGGCGCGGCCAGCACCGGTGGTCCCGCAGCGCCCCCATCTGCCATGCCTTGCGGCGTACCCGAGCCAGGAGGTCCGGAAGCCTGTGCCCTCCGCGGAGCGTCGATGTACCTTTCGACACGTTCTAGTAGGCCCATCGGTACATCGATACGCGGCCGAGCGGCACGGCCCGGTGCCAGCGCGGTACGCCAGCGGCAATCAGCGGAGCAGCCGGTCGATGTGGTCGGCGCCGATGCCTGCCTTCTCGTAGTGGGTCCGGCACAGGTCGATGTAGTCGAACACGTCGAACGTGCCCGAGGGCTGGCCCTCCTCGTCGAGCCAGATCAGCGGCCCGGTCACGTTGAAGGTCACCCGCATCGGCTCCGGGGACTCGTAGGCGACCAGCGTGTGCGCCTCGCCGGGGGCCTCGTAGATCCAGTCCCCCGCGGTCGCGACCCAGTCGTGCTCGAGGTAGCCCCACCTCCCCGAGATCGTGTACGCGAAGACCTGCTGCGGGTGGTAGTGCCGGTTCACCAGGCCGGCGCCGCGGCACAGCAGCACGTCGCACCACCGGTTCTGGCCCGGCGAGATCCACAGCGGGCGGGTTCCCACGGTTTCCGACAGCGGCGCATAGTAGCGCTCGTCGTCGGTTGCGGCGTCCTGGATGTAAGCCTCGGGCAGCGCACCCGGCCGGAATACCTGCGCGATCGGCTTGAGGCCGCGCCAGAACTCGGCGCCTTCCGCTTCCGGCATGGTTCCTCCCGCAGCTCGTGTCAGGTCAGGCTCGCACCCGGGCCGGCTGCGGACAACGGCACTTGCGCCTGACGGCAGGGGAAGACGCCGCGGAAGGCCGCGGGCCGAAAAAGCGTTATGCACGCTGGGGACCGCGCCGCCATGCTGATGCGCGTGTCCCGAGCGCTGCCATGGAAACTGCTACTTTGACACCTTCGCTTGCCGAGCTGCGATCGCGCGTGCCCGGGCTGAAGATCTCCTATCCGGCCGCCCTGCCGATCAGCCAGCGGAAGGACGAGATCGCCGCGGCCATCCGGGACAACCAGGTGATCATCGTCGCCGGCGAGACCGGATCCGGGAAGACCACCCAGCTTCCCAAGATCTGCCTCGAGCTGGGCCGCGGCGTCACCGGCCAGATCGGGCACACCCAGCCCCGGCGGATCGCGGCGCGCACCGTGGCCGAGCGGATCGCCGAGGAGCTGGGCACCGAGGTCGGCACGGCGGTCGGCTACAAGGTGCGGTTCACCGACAAGTCCAGCGACAACACGCTCGTCAAGGTGATGACCGACGGGATCCTGCTGGCCGAGATGCAGCGCGACCGGCGGCTGCGGCGGTACGACACGCTGATCATCGACGAGGCGCACGAGCGCAGCCTGAACATCGACTTCATCCTCGGCTACCTGAAGCAACTGCTGCCAACCCGGCCCGACCTCAAGGTGATCATCACCTCGGCCACGATCGACCCGGAGCGGTTCTCCAGGCATTTTGCCGGAGGCGAATCAGGCAAACAGAGTGCCGGAGGCGAATCAGGCAAGCAGAGCTGGGATGCGCCGGTGATCGAGGTATCGGGGCGCACCCACCCGGTCGAGGTGCGCTACCGGCCGCTCGCCGATCCGGACCGGCCCCGTGACGAGCCGAAGGACCAGGCGCAGGGCATCGTCGACGCGGTCCGCGAACTGCGCGCCGAGGGCCCGGGGGACGTCCTCGTGTTCCTCAGCGGGGAGCGGGAGATCAGGGACGCCGCGGACGCGCTGGCCGACCAGCCGGGACTGGCCGACCTCGAGGTGCTGCCGCTGTACGCCCGGCTGTCAGCGGCCGAGCAGCACCGCGTGTTCCAGCCGCACCGCCGGTCGCGCGTGGTGCTGGCCACCAACGTGGCCGAGACCTCGCTGACCGTGCCCGGGATCAGGTACGTGGTCGATCCCGGCACCGCGCGGATCTCCCGGTACAGCCAGCGGACCAAGGTGCAGCGGCTGCCGATCGAGCGGATCTCCCGGGCCTCGGCGGACCAGCGCAAGGGCCGCTGCGGGCGGACGTCCGACGGCGTCTGCATCCGGCTGTACAGCGAGGAGGATTTCGAGTCGCGGCCGGAGTTCACCGAGCCGGAGATCCTGCGCACCAACCTCGCGTCGGTGATCCTGCAGGCGGCCGCGCTTGACCTCGGCGACGTGGCCGACTTCCCGTTTGTGGATCCGCCGGACTCCCGCAACATCGCCGACGGCGTGCGGCTGCTGGAGGAGCTGGGCGGGGTGTCGCCGGGTGCCGGTCACGGCGGGACCCGGCTCACCGGCGTGGGGCGCAAGCTGGCGCGGCTGCCGGCTGACCCGCGGCTCGGCCGCATGATCCTGGAGGCCAAGCACAACGGGTGCGTCAGCGAGGTGCTGATCATTACGGCCGCGCTGTCCATTCAGGACCCGCGGGAACGGCCGGCGGACGCCCGCGAGGCCGCGGACGCCATGCACAGGCGCTTCGCCGAGCCGGGCTCCGACTTCCTCGCGGTGCTCAACCTGTGGCGTTACGTGAACGAGCAGCAGCGCGAGCTTTCGGGCTCCGCGTTCCGCCGCATGTGCCGCCGTGAATACCTGCACTACCTGCGGGTCCGGGAGTGGCAGGACGTCCACGGGCAGCTGCGCCAGGCGGCCAAGGAGGTGGGCATCACCGCCGGTCCCGACCGCAACGCCGGCGAGGACCTCCCCGACCGGATCCACATGTCGCTGCTGGCCGGGCTGCTTTCGCACATCGGGATGAAGGACGAACGCGGCTCCGGGGAGAAGCGGCGCGGGCCCGCCGAGTTCGCCGGGGCGCGGGGTGCCAGGTTCGCGATCTTCCCCGACTCCGTGCTGGCCAGGAAGCCGCCGCAGTGGGTGGTCGCGGCCGAGCTGGTCGAGACCTCGCGGCTGTGGGCGCGGACCGCGGCGCGCATCGAGCCCGAATGGGCCGAGCCGCTGGCCGCCCACCTGGTCAGGCGCAGCTACAGCGAGCCGCACTGGGATGCCAAACGGGGCGCGGCGATGGCGCTGGAGAAGGTGACCCTTTACGGCCTGCCGATCGTCGCGGACCGGAAGGTGAACTACGCCAAGGTGGACCCGGCGGCGGCGCGGGAGATGTTCATCACCGGGGCGCTGGTGGAAGGCGACTGGCAGACCCACCACAAGTTCTTCCACCGCAACCGGCGGCTGCTGGACGAGGCGGCCGGCCTGGAGGACCGGGCCAGGCGGCGCGGCATCGTCGCCGACGACGCGGCGCTTTTCGACTTCTACGACCAGCGGGTACCCAACGACGTGACATCCGCCCGGCACTTCGACACCTGGTGGAAGACGGCACGTACGCAGACACCCGATCTGCTGACGCTCACGCCCGCGGACCTGGTCGGCGCGGCCGCCGATGAGGTGACCGCGGCCGACTACCCCGCCCGGTGGGGCGAGCTTCCGCTGTCCTACGCGTTCGACCCCGGCGCACCGGATGACGGCGTGACCGCGGACATCCCGCTGTCCCAGCTCGGCCGCGTGAACGGCGACGAGCTGGGCTGGCAGGTTCCGGGCCGGCGCGAGGAACTGGTGACCGAGCTGATCCGGACGCTGCCCAAGGAGCTGCGGCGGCTGTTCGTGCCCGCGCCGGACACCGCCCGCGCCGTGACCCCGCGGCTCGGCCGGCCGCACGGGGACCTGCTGGACGCGCTGGCCCTGGAGCTCACCCGCGTCGCCGGCGTCCCGGTGAGCCGCGACGCGTTCGATGTGTCCCGGCTGCCCGCTCACCTGAGGATCACGTTCCGGGTGATGGACGGCGACCGCGAGCTGGCCAGCGGCAAGGACCTTGACACGCTGCGCGAGCAGCTGCGGCCCCGGCTGCAGGCCAGGCTCGCCGCCGCAGCGGGCGACCTCACCCGCACCGGGCTGAAGGACTGGACGATCGGGACGCTGCCCCGGGTGTTCACCCGCGGCAAGATCACCGCCTACCCGGCGCTCGCCGACGCCGGTGACGCGGTGGACGTGCGGCTGTTCCCGACCGAGGCCGAGGCCGGCGCCGCGATGGCGGCCGGTACCCGCCGGCTGCTCGTGCTGCAGGTTCCGTCCGGCGTGCGCTCCATCGCCGACCGGCTGCCCACCCAGCGGAAGCTGGCCATGAGCGTCAGCCCGTACCCGAGCATCGGCGCGCTGCTCGACGACTGCGTGGCGGCCGCGGCCGACCAGGTGATCGCGGACGCGGGCGGCCCGGCCTGGGACGCCGACGGGTTCGCGCGCCTGGTCGCCGAGGCCCGGTCGGCCCTGCCGCTGGCAACCGCCAAGGCGGTGGACGCCGCCGGGGCGGTCCTCGAGGCCGCGCACGACACCGAACGCCGGCTGCGGTCCACGGCCAGCCCGCCGCTCGCCGCTGCGTTCGATGACGCGCGTGCCCAGTTCGCCGCGCTGATCTACCCCCGGTTTGTCAGTCAGACCGGGCTGCGGCGGCTGCCCGACCTGGCTCGCTACCTGCGGGCGATCAGCCGCAGGCTGGACACGGTGGCCGAGGACCCCGCCCGCGACGCCGGCCGGATGGCGACCGTGCGGCGGGTCACCGACGCCTACCGGCAGGCCGTGGGG
>JASHOI010000608.1 GCA_030041195.1 Streptosporangiaceae bacterium
CCGGGCGGCGCGCACGGCCCGCTCTGCCGCGTTGACCGCCGCCTGGGCGTGGTGACGGAATGCCTCGCCCGCGGCCGTGGGCCGGATGCCGCGCGCGTGCCGTTCCAGCAGCGGCACGCCGGCCTGCCGCTCCAGCCCGGCAACCTGCCTCGACACGGCGGACTGCGTGTAGCCGAGCTCGGCGGCGGCCGCGGACAGCGACCCCAGACGGCACACGGTCAGGAACGTCCGCCACGCATTCAGCGACATGACCCAAGTCTGCGTGTTCCGCATGGCTGCTGTGCTCAATATGCGCTTGTCGCACCCATGTCCGCGGGCCCATCCTGGACCGGTGACCGCGACCCGAGAGATAGCCGTCCTCGGCCTGGGCCGGATGGGTGCCGCCATCGCAGCGCGCCTGGTGAGCCTGGGCTGGCAGGTGACCGGCTGGACCCGATCTGGCCGGGTGGCCGACTCGGTCCCGGCCGCCGGCGACCCGGCCGGCGCCGTCGCCAGCGCCGGTGTGATCGTTCTCTCCCTCTTTGACGGCCCGGCGTGCGTCCAGGTCCTGGACCGGGTCCGGGACGCGTTGCGGCCGGGCACGATCGTCGTTAACACCAGCACGATCGCCCCGGCCGAGGCGGCGGAACTGGCCCGGCAGTTCGGCGCGTCCTACGTGCACGCGCCGGTGCTCGGCTCCGGCCCGGCCGTCGCCAACGGCGCCCTGGAGGTTCTGGCCGGCGCGGATGAGGATGCGCTCGCCAAGGTCCGCCCGGTGCTGGACGCGCTCGGCGAGGTGCGGCCCGTCGGTGACGCCGCCACGGCCGCTGCGCTCAAGCTGGTGGCGAACAGCAGCCTGGCCGGCGCCGTCCTGGCGTTGCGCGATTCGCTCAGGCAGGGTGATGCCCTCGGCCTGCCCAAGCCGCAGGTGCTCGACGTCCTCGAGCTCGGGCAGCTTGGCGCCCTGGTCGCCCGCAAGCGGCCGTTCCTGGCCGGCCAGCCGGCCCAGGCCCAGTTCACGATCGGCGCCCTGGCCAAGGACATGGCGCTGCTGGCGGACGCGTCGCAGAGCCCGCTGCCCAGCGCCGCCGAGCTGGCCGGCGCGCCGGCCGGACCCGAAGCCGACATCGCGCTGGCCGCCATGACACCGGCCGTCGGTGACGAGGTGCTCGCCCCGCTCCGCGCGTACATCCGCGGGCACGCCACCGGCGACCCGGCCCACTTCCGCGAGGCGTTCCTGCCCACGGCCCACATCGAGGGGCTGCGCGACGGCACCTTTGTGTCCTGGCCCCTCGACGAATACTGCGCGCTGTTCCACGGGCCGGCCCCGGACGAGCGGGCCCGTTCCCGCCGCATCGACACCGTGGAGGTGCACGCGACGGTCGCGACGGCGTCGATGACGCTGTTTCACGGGGCAGACACCTTCACGGACGTGTTCCTGCTGGTCCGCGTCGACGGCCGGTGGCGCATCGCCAACAAGGCCTACCACCGGGCCGCGGGGTAGATTCCTCGCCGTGGGCTGGGACGAGGTTGCCGCCGGGGTCTTCCAGCGGCGGTACAACCCGCTGGACGTGAGCGTCTGCGTGATCCGCGGGTCCGACGGGCTGGCCGTCGTCGACACCCGGTCGTCGCCCAGGCAGGCCGACGAGATCCGCGCCGACGTGCGCGAGCTGGGCAACGCGCCGGTCCGCTGGGTGATCAACACCCACGGGCACTTCGACCACTGTTTCGGCAACCAGCGGTTCGGGCCAGGCTCCGACCTGAACGTGCCGATCTACGGCCACGTCCTGGTCCCGGCCTTCCTGGACGCCTATGAGCGGCCCGGGCTCGCCGAAGCCGTCGCCACCGGCCAGGAGCCGGCCGAGGAATGGCGTGAGGTGGTCATCACCCCGCCGACCGAGCTGGTCGGCGACCGGCACACGCTCGATCTGGGGGACCGGGCCGTCGGCATGTTGCACCTCGGCCGCGGCCACACCGACAACGACCTGCTGCTGCACATCCCCGACGCGGCCGCGTGGCTGGTCGGCGACGTGATCGAGGAGTCGGGCCCGCCGTGCTACGGGGCCGGCAGCTTCCCGATGGACTGGCCGGTTACCGTGTCCCGCCTGCTGGCCCTGCTCGACGACCGCGACGTCCTGGTGCCCGGGCACGGCGCCCCGGTCGGCGCCGCATTCGCCCGGGCGCAGCAGCAGCAGCTTGCCGGAGTGGCTGAGCTGATCCGCGAGCTGCACGGCGACGGCGTACCGGCCCGTAAGGCGGCTGAGGCGGGCGGCGCGAGATGGCCTCTTCCCGTGGAAGGGCTGGGCCCGGCGATCGAGACGGGTTACGCGCAGCTCAGCGACGGGTAACGGGCTGGGCATGAGCCTGTATACCGAGGTCCGCCATCCGCGGGCGCACGCCAGGCGGAGTCAGGATCCGGGCCACGCCGACAAGGCGAGCGGGTTCAACGAGCGGCTGGCCGCCTGGATCACCGCCCGAATTGGGTCGATGTGGACCGTTTATATCTGTACCGCGGTCACCGTGCTGTGGATGGTGCTCGGGTCGAGGGCAGTGCTGGGTTTCGACCCGTATCCCTACCCGTTCCTGCTGTTCCTCGGCAACGTGGCCCAGCTGCTGCTGATCTTCATCATCCTGCTCGGGCAGCAGGTGCTCGGCCGGGCAGCCGACCGGCGGTCGATGGACACCTACGAGGACGCCGAGGCGATCCTGGTCGACTGCGAGCAGATCCAGAACCACCTGATGGCGCAGGACAGCCTGCTCGCCGACGGCGCCGACCTGGGTGCCGAGCACCAGGAGCTGCTGGCCAGGGCCACCGAGCGGATCGACGCGCCGCCCACGACCGACCACGAGTACATCGGCTTCAACGGCAGGCTGGCCGCGTGGCTCACCAGCAAGGTGGCCACGATGACGGCCTTCTACGTTGCGCTGGTTTTCCAGATCGGCTGGATCGTGGCAGGCCAGCTGCTCGGGTTCGACCCCTACCCGTACGCGTTCCTGCTGTTCCTGTCCAGCCAGCTGCAGCTGCTGCTGATGTTCGTGATCATGGTCGGGCAGCAGGTGATCGGGCGCTCGGCGGACAAGCGCGCCGCGCAGACCTACCTGAACGCGGAGGCGGTGCTGCACGCCTGCGAGCGGCTTCAGGCCCACCTGCGGGCCCAGGACCTGGCCATCCGGCACGTCGTCGAGCACCTGCAGCGCGGCGCCTCCGGATTACCGGCTAGCCAGGCCCCGTCCGGGCGGGGCCCGGCGTAATAAGGGTCCGGTCAGCAGGGGTCGCGGCACGGCTCCTAACAGGCCCATCACCGCCTGGACCCGGCCGTTGGCGACGGCGTCCATCAGGCGCTGGTAGTCCTTGGCGTTCTGGTCGGCGTAGGCGAGCGCGAAGTCGGCGATCGCGTAGTCGAACTCCTTGCTCTCCTTGCTGTCGCCGAGGTAGCCGGAGATCACCGTGGCCCGCCCGGTTCTGGCGTGCCCGCGGGCCAGCGCCCAGCCGCACAGCCGGCCGTAGTATTTGAGCTGCTCGGGGTCCATGGCCGGGACGTCCATCGAGCCCTTCATGTCCCGAAGCTGGCGTACGTAGTAGTCCTTGCCGTTCTGGCCGTCGGTGGCGATGCCCTTGGTCCAGCCGAGGAACTCGTCGGTCGCGGCCTGCGTCATCCGCTGGCCCCGGGCCACCCGCTCGCCCTGGTGCTGGTACTCGCTCGGCCCCGCGTACGGCGCCAGCACCGACTCCTGCGCCTCCTTGAGCTGGAGGAACAGCGGCTCGTCCTCGCGGTCACCGAGCAGCAGCAGCACGAAGGCCTCGGTGCCCACCGAGCCGACGCCGACCACCTTGCGGGCGAAGTCGCCGAAGTAGTAGCGGCGCAGCACCTCGCGCCGGTCGGCCGGAATCGTCTCCTTGTACTGCGCGATCGCGCTGCGCAGCTCGTCGAGCATGGCCGGGTTGCGCTCGATCGGGAAGCGGACGATCAGCGGATGGTCGGGGCGGATCCGGTACTCCCCGCCGACCTGGTCGCAGTACTTCAGCAGCGCCTTCAGGCTGGTCCGCTGCTGCGCCTTCCTGATGTCCCTGCGGCGGCGGCGCACCGCCTTCTTCGACTGGACCGCGTCGTACAGGCTGGTCACCTGGTCAACGTCGATCCTGGAGTACCAGACGTTGAGGAACCGCATGGTCGCGTAGCGCGCCATCTCGACGCGGTAGCTGTTCGCGCAGCGGCGCGCGGCGGTGTGCGCCTCCCGGTCCGAGAACCCGTTGTCCCTGGCCGCGACCGCGAGGCTGGTTGCCAGCCGCTTGACGTCCCACTCGAACGACGCGGGCAGCGTCTCGTCGAAGTCGTTGACGTCGAAGACGAGCCGCCGCTCCGGCGAGGCGAACATGCCGAAGTTCAGCAGGTGCGCGTCGCCGCAGCACTGCACCTTCAGGTCCGTGGTCGGCGTGTGGGCGAGGTCCCACGCCATCGGCGCCGCGGCGCCCCGGAAGTACGCGAACGGAGAGGTGAGCATGCGGCCGTAGCGGATCGGCACCAGGTCGGGCACCCGGGTCTTGGCCTGCTCCTCGAGGATGTCGACCGGGTCGGGCCTGCTGCGCGGCGGCTGCCACTCCGCGTGGTCGGCGCGGGCCACCCGCTCCCGGCGGGCGCGCCCCCGCGCCCGCCACTCGTCGGGCGTGAGAACTTCGTGCGGCGGGGCGAGCACCCCCGGAGAGATCCTGCTCATTACGTCACTGGCCCCCGATTGTGACCGTCAGCGTCCCTGACGGCACGTCCCCCCAGGTCGCTGCCGCCCCTAACGCCTACCTATACCCCGGCATCTTACGATCGAGCCCGACCTCAACGCCAAGCCCAGCCTGCGCGGGCTGCCCGGCCGCCTGAGCCCGCGCCGGTTGGGCCCGCGCCGGTTGGGCCCACCCCGGCGAGCCGCCCCGGCGCCCCGCCCGCGCCGGTCCCGAACACGGTGGTGGGTCCCACGCTGTTGAAAGAGGAACAGCCAGGGACCCTTGACCCCATTGGTGGCTGCGGCGGGCTCGCGCCTGCTGCGGCATGATGCTGGGATGCCTACTCATGTGGCCCTGCTGCGGGGCATCAACCTGGGCGGCCATAACAAGGTCGCCATGGCCGACCTGCGCGAGGTGGTCACCTCGCTCGGCCACGCCGACGTGGCGACCTACATCCAGAGCGGCAACGTGGTGTTCACCAGCGACCAGTCCGACACGGCATCGCTGGCCACCGCCCTCGAGCACGCGATCGCCACGTCGCTGGGCGTTCCGGCCCGGGTCGTGGTGCTGTCGCGCGAGGATCTGGCGCAGGTGGCGCGGGACAACCCGTACGCGGGCGAGCCCAACCACAAGGCCGTGCACGCGGTGTTCCTGAGCGGAGAGCCGGGCCCCGACGTGGCCGAGCGGGTTGCGGCCGCCCAGCAGATCGCCGCGCAGCAGGGCAGCCGGGACACCGCCGAGCTCAAGGGGCGCACGATTTTCCTGCACACTCCCGACGGCTACGGGCGCAGCGACCTGGCCACGGCGCTGGTCAAGCTGGGCCAGAAGAAGACCGACTCGGTGACCGGCACGGCGCGCAACTGGGCCACGGTCACCAAGCTGCTGGCCATGTGCGACGGGTGAGTGCCGGGCCTCGCACGCTCAGTCGGCGGCCTCGCGGAGGAGCGGACTCGGCGGCTCTCCCCTCAGGTCGATGATCAGGTCATCAAGAGTCTCGAACAATGGTATCCGGTGACGCATGCACACGATCTCCACGTTGCCCCTGCGCCAGAACCCTTCGGGACAGCAGACCTTCAGCTTGCCTGAATGAGCGCACAGGCCAAGCTCTAGCAGGCTGATTGGTGACTTGGTGCCGGGTGCCAAGTACATGACCACGATGTCGGCAGCCTCGAGCATGTCAAGTTCCCAAGTCACCTGCTCAAAGAACTGAGGGTTATCAGATCGTTGCTGGCAGGAAGAGTCCCAATCATCACGGCGAGGATTGAGGATGACGACGCCACTCACGTTGGACATGGCCTTCACAATTCGTTCTTGCCACTGCTCAGCGAGACCCATTTCGATGGTGCCAGCCAAGAAAATACGTCGGTCAAATCCGGGCGGTAACGGCGCTTTAACCTCTCGCATAACTGAATTCTATCAATGAGTCCTTTTGGTCCTCATCTCGGAGTGAAAGCACCTGCCTGAGCAGCCGGAACGGGTGGTGGTACCAGGCGGTCGCGGTGCGATGCGGGAGATCGCAATCTTGCGAGCCACACTTGAGTTGCTGGCCGAGTCCGGCTACGACCAGCTGACCATCGACGCAGTGGCGGCGCGGGCCCGGTGCAGCAAGGCCACCATCTACCGGAGGTGGCCGGATAAGGCAGCGCTCGTGATCACGGCCGTCCGGCGGCACGCCGGCCAGCCCGGGATTGCTGCGCCCGACACCGGCAGCCTGCGCTCGGACCTGTGCGCCGCGCTGCAGGCGATGCGCTCCCAGCCTGTCGGGTCAGGACGCAGCGCTCATCATCGGGCTCCTCAGCGCGATGCACCGCGATCCTGAACTCGCCGCCACGGTGAGGGAGCAGGTGCTCCAGGCCAAGCGCGAAGTGTTCGACGCCGTCATCGCCCGGGCAATTGCACGCGGGGATGTCCCGGCGACGACCGATGGGGCACTGCTCGCCGAGATCAGCTCGGCTGTGCTGTTCTCCAGGCTGCTGGTGACCGGCGAGCCGCTGGACGATGCTTTCACGCAGCATCTTGTCGACGCGGTCCTGCTGCCGGCGCTCGGGCGGCCGTCCCCCTGATGACAACCCAAACGAGCTGCTCGGATGTGGCAGGCGATCGTCTTCGGCTTCCTGGGCGGTGTGCTGGGCGCCAACGGCTTCCCGCACTTCACGCGCGGCATCACCAAGAGGAGGTATCCGAGCCGGCTCGGCAACGGGCCCGTTCCCAACTTCGTCGCAGGCTGGGCGTTGCTCGTCATGGCGGCGCTGTTCTTTTACCTCGCCCACGTCGGCAGGCACCCCGGCTGGTCCCTCGGCCCGGCCGCAGTCGGGGTCCTGCTGATGGGGCTCTTTCACGCCGGTCCCGGGGCATTTGGCAGGCCCGAGCCACCGGACGCGCCGCCAAGCTAGGAATCACTGCCGGTGCGCCCGCGCCGCCACGCCTTAACCGTGGGCGTCGCTCTCGACGGCCTCGCGCAGCCGGGTGAACTCCTCGGCCAGCTTGGGCATCACAAAGTGCGCGTTGAGGCCACTCGGGTTCGGCAGCACCCACAGCCGGGTGGCGCCCGCCGTCCGGGCCTGCGGCCCGATGGTGGCGCGGGCCTCCCCGAACGCCGTCCGGTAGGCGGTGACGCCGACCACCGCCAGCCATCGCGGGCCGAAGCGCTCGGCCTTGGCCAGCAGTTCCCTGCCGCCGTCGCGCAGCTCGGCGTTGCTGAGCTCGTCGGCGCGCGCGGTGGCGCGTGCGACCACGTTGGTGATGCCGAGCCCCAGGCCGAGCAGATCCTCCTGCTCGTCGGGCCGCAGCTGGCGTGGGGTGAACCCGGACCGGTACAGGGCCGGCCAGAACCGGTTCCCCGGCCGGGCGAAGTGGTACCCGGTGGCCGCCGAGTACAGGCCGGGGTTGATCCCGGAGAACAGCACCCGCAGGCCAGGCGCGATCACGTCGGGGATGGTCAGCCCGGGGGCAGCGGCGAGCTCGGCTGCTGTCGGCCGGTGCGGACCGGTCACCGCCGAGCGCTCAGCCACGGGCCAACAATAGGCGGACGCAACGCCGGCCGGTAGAACTGTTGCATGAGTGACGTCCGTGCGCAGGCTCATGGCGAGTGGGCGGGGGGCGCCCCCTGATCCGGGTGGAACCCGAGCGGTTCGAGGAGATGGTCGCGGCCGCGCTGGACTCGCTGCCCGACGACCTCGGCCGCCTGATCAGCAACGTGGCCATCACCGTGGAGCACGGGCCGGGCCCGCCCGGCCTGCTCGGGCTCTACCAGGGGATTCCGCTGACCGCACGGACCGCATCCGGGTATGCCGGGGTGCTGCCGGACCGGATCACGATCTACCGCCGCGCGATCTGTGCGATCTGCAACACCGACGAGCAGGTGGTCGAGCAGGTGCGGCGCACTGTGATCCACGAGGTCGCGCACCACTTCGGGATAAGCGACGAGCGCCTGCGCGAGCTCGGCTGGTGACCCCGATCACGGCGGCCGCCAGGCAGGCCACGGCTCCGAGCAGGATGCCGAACCGGGGGCTGGCGGCGTCGCTCAGCGCCCCGATGATCGGCGCGCCGATAGGGGTGCTGCCAACGAGGGCAAGTGACCAGAGGGCCATCACGCGGCCCCGGTAGTCGGGTTCCGAGGCAAGCTGGACCGTGGCGTTGCCGGTCGTGAGGAACAGGACGCTGGCCGCCCCGACCAGAACGCAGGCGATCACCGCGGACCAGAGCGTGGGCATGACCGCGAGCAGCCCCATGGCCAGGGCATACGCGACGGAGATCCGGGCCAGCCGGGCCACACCGGAGCGCTGGGCTTCCGCCGCGTACAGGCCCCCGAGCACGGCCCCGGCGCCGAGCGACCCGATCAGCCAGCTGTAGGTCGTCGCGTCGCCGTGGAACGTGGTCCGGGCCAGCAGGGGCAGGCTGACCTCGAACTCGAACGCGAACGTGCCGACCAGCGCCATCATCAGCAGCGGCCGGGCGATGGCGGGGATCCCGGCCGCGTAGCGCAGGCCCTGGCGTATCTGGCCGGGCAGGTGCGGCACCGGCCGGGTGGGGTGCAGCTGGCGGGGGTTCAGGAAGACCAGCGACGCGATGACGAACAGGAAGCTCCCGGCGTTGGCGACAAAGCACCAGCCGATCCCGACGGTCGCGACCAGGGCAGCGGCGACCGTCGGGCCCAGCACCCGGGCCACGTTCACGGCAGTGCTGTTCAGCGTCACGGCGTCGCGGACCAGCGGCGCTCCGACCACCTCGGACACAAAGGCCTGCCGGGCCGGGTTGTCGGCCGCGCTCAGCGTGCCGAACGCCAGCGCCAGCACCACGATGCCCCAGATATCAATGTGCCCGGTCAGCACGAGGACGCCCAGGGCCAGTGAGACCAGACCCAGGCCGACCTGGGTGATCAGCAGGATCCGCCGCCGCGGGAACCGGTCCACCAGCACCCCGGCGTACGGCGACAGGACCAGGACCGGGGCGAAGCGAGCCGCCGTGGTCAGGCCCAGGATCGTCCCGGAATGCGTCAGCCGCAGCACCAGCAGCGCCTGGGCCACCGTCTCGACCCAGGTCCCGATCAGGCTGAGCGCCTGGCCGCCGAAGTACCGGCGGAAGTTGGGCACGGCCAGCGCGGCGAACATCGCGCGCCGGGAGCTGGGCTCACGAGAATCCGGCCTTGCGGCCTGCAGCGTCCTGGGTGCGGCCACGGGCTCGAGGCTCTCGTGCATAAGCCCAGCCTGGCCCTATGCCGCTGGGCCCTCCAAGTCCCGCTCTTTTAATGCACGGCGCCGCTGGGCGGGCGCCAGTGCCGCCAGCCGGGATGCACGGGGAAGTAGCGCGACGGCCCGGGCGGGATCACGATCATGCTCTCGCGCGGGGTGAGCGCGAGGCCGGCCGGAACCGGCTCCCACCAGGGCTCGCGGGCGAACATGCGGCTGAACGTCTCCCACGGGCGGTTGTCGGGGCCGAGCACGAGCTGGGACGGCACCGGCTGGTCCTGGCACTGCCAGCGGAAGTCACCGGACAGCCGCAGCGACTGCTCCCGGTTGGGCAGTGCCGCGTGTGAGGTCAGGCAGTGGAAGGCGAGCACGTCCCCGGCGCTGTAGTCCGTGGTAGCCCAGGCGCGCTCACCGGGCTGGAGCACCCGCGGGCGCGACGGAGGGCCCAGATGGCTGCCCGGCCGCACCGCGAGGCCGCCGAGCTTGACCGGAATGTCGATCAGCGGAACCCACGTGGTCAGCATGTCCTGCACCCCGGAGACGCCATAGTCGACGTGCACGTAGCGGCCACGGGGCACGCCCGGCGGGCGCTCCGGGTAGATCGCCCGCAGCACCTTGGCCGGGTAGGAGAACGCCTGCGGCCCGAGGATCGTCCTGACCGTCCTGCGCAGCTCCGCGAGGTAGGGGATCCGGTTGAACTCGCGGCTGGTGATCGCGGCCCGGAACGCTGGGTCGCCGAGCGCCTCCTTCGGGTTGAGCGCCCGCTGGTCCGCGGAGGCGAGCCCGCGGCCGTCGATCCATCCGCCCCGGCGCAACGCCGCCGCGACGGCGTCCGCAGCGGCGTACGTCTCGGCGGCGGGCAGCAGGCCGCGGAAGAACAGGTAACCGTCCTCGGCCAGCCGCTGCCGCAGCGCGCCCGGGTCCCCGAGCAGCGCATTGGCTGACGACAGCTCCTCCACAACGGAAAGCGTAGTTCCATGGCGCTGATCCTTCGCTGAGAGAACTCAGGGGTTATGCCGGGAGAGCGCTGCGGTGAAGCTGGGAGACCTCACGGTTCCAGGAGCGTGGCGTCGGGCGGCACATCCGGGCGCGGCGCCGGGGCGTCCGGGGCGACGTCGGGCCGGAACGTCGCGGGGGTCGGGCGCGACCGCGCCGGCCGGAAGCAGGACGGCCCCTGCGTGGCCCAGGGTGGCCGAGGCGGAACAGCGAACCGGCCGACGAAGGCCGAGATCGAAGCCTGCATCCCGACGACGAGCCCGTCACGGCGCTGGGTAAAGGCCTCGGTGTCGACAAGGCCGCGCTCAGAGCGGCGGTGCAGCAGCCCCAGTTCGGTAGCGCAGAGCTGGTACTCGGCCATATCCCGCAGGGCGCCGAGACCGCCGTGCAGCCGGGCCCACGCGCGGGCCTGGCGGCGGTGCGGCATGCTGCTCAGCATCGAGATGTCGAGAGCGGTGAGGATGCCGGCCGGCTCGTACTCCGGCAGATAGCGGCGAATGAGCGCGATCATGCGCCGCCGGTCCATGACCATCGAGATCAGCAGCAACACCACGATGAAAGCCAGGACCGCGTAGGTGAGCGCGAGCCTGCTCCCCGCACCGGCGAGTTCGGCGTTCCACAGCGAATGCAGCGTGACGGCGGCGAGCCAGCCCAGGCCGACCGCCCACAGGCCGCGGCCCTTGGCGACCGTGGCTGCGTACGCCACGCCCGCGCCGATCAGCGAGGCGAACAGCGCCTGGCAAACCGGGGACGCCACGCCACGCAGCACGAACGTGGTGGCCACGCCGCTGAAGCCGTAGTGGGTGGCTCGCGTGTAATAGAAGATGTTCTCGATCAGCGCAAAGCCGAGTCCGACCATGCTTCCGTAGACGACCCCGTCGCTGATCCCGTCGATCTCTTGCGGGCGCAGCCACAGCAACCCGACGAGGGCGGCGCCCATGAGCGTGTCTTCGAGCACGGCCACACCGATCACGGCCACCGCTGACGCGGTGGCGAACCCGCCGGCCCGCAGATCCGGGGTGGTGAGCAGCTGGTTGCCGGTCAGCACGCCGATAAGCCCGATCAGCGCGGCAGACCCAGCTCCCCACAGGAAGATGAAAACCAGGCTGCCGGGCGGCTCGGGCTCCAGCCGGTCCAGGGCGAGCACGCCCGCCAGCAGTACCGGGATGGGCAGCAGCGCCAGGGTTAACCCGATCCCGGCCGACAGGGCTCCGCTCGCGGCGACCACGGCGAGCGCGCCGAGCGCGATAAGGCTGCAGGCGGCGACGCCGACGATGAAACCGACGGGAGTATGGGCGACCCGGCGGTCGCCGGGGAGGGCCTGCGGATCGATCGGCGCCACCCTCGCAGCATAACGAGCAGAACCGGTCATTCCCACAGCGCGATCGACCATTTACGCGACCGCTGCAAAATGGCGCGGCGGGAATTGGCTCGGGGTTGGGCGGCGGCCGGGGCGGGTGCTGGCCCGGGTTTGCGGGCCGGCCGGCGCGGGTGCTGGCCCGAGTTATTCCGGCTGGCTACATTCGTGTGCATGTTCGAAGCGTCCGGCGTTCTCGAAGAATTGAACGACGAGCAGCGCCGGGCCGCGACGCACGCGGGCGGGCCGCTGCTGGTGCTGGCCGGCGCCGGGACCGGCAAGACCGGGACGCTGGTGGCCCGGGCCGCCTGGCTGCGGGCGCAGGGCACCGAGGCCAGCCGGATCCTGCTGCTGACGTTCACTCGCCGCGCGGCCGACGACATGCTGGCCAGGGTCGAGTCGGTGGCTGGCCGGCGGAACGGGAACCCCGCCGACCGGATCTGCGGCGGCACGTTTCACGCGATCGCGCACCGGATTATCCGGGCGCACGCCGAGTCGTTCTCGCTGCCGCCCGCGTTCAGCGTGATCGACCCGCCGGACGTGGCGGACGTGCTCGACACGCTGCGCGCCGATCACGACCTGGTGGGGGTCAAGCGTCGGGCGCCGCGGGCCCAGGTCTGCGCCGACATCTACACCCGGTGCGTGAACACCCAGACCACGATCGCCGAGGTGGTGGCGGAGAGCTTCCCCTGGTGCCGCGAGTTCACCGGGCAGCTGGCCGGGCTGTTCCGCGACTACGTCGCGCACAAGCGCAAGCACGCGCTCGTCGACTTCGACGACCTGCTGCTGTTGTGGCGGGCGGCGCTCGCCGACCCCGCGGCCGGGCGGGCGCTGCGCGGCCTGTTCGACGCGGTGCTCGTGGACGAGTACCAGGATGTCAACGCGGTGCAGGCGGAGATCGTGCGGCTGCTGCGGCCGGACGGCCAGGGCCTGACCTGCGTTGGCGACGACGCCCAGGCCGTGTACGCGTTCCGCGGCGCCGACCCGGAGCACCTGCGCGCGCTGGCCGGCGCCTACCCGGGGCTGACCGTGATCCGCCTGGTGCGCAACTACCGGTCACGGGACGCGGTGCTGCGCCTGGCGAACATGGTCCGGCCGCAGTCCGACGGGCTCGAGCTCGAGCTGACCGGGGTGCGCGGCACCGGGCCGGCCCCGCAGCTCGTGCGCTGCTACGACGAGGCGACGCAGGCTCGCGAGATCGCCGCCCGGGTGCTCGACGCGCACGAGTGCGGCCGGCTGCTGCGGGAGCAGGCCGTGCTGGTCCGGGCCGCGCACCACAGCGACGTGCTCGAGGTCGAGCTGGCCGCCCGCGGCATCCCGTTCGTGAAGTACGGCGGCCTGCGGTTTACCGAGGCCGCCCACGTCAAGGACTTCCTCGCCGCCGCGCGCATCGTGGCCAACCCAGCGGACGATCTCGGGTGGTTCCGGGTGTTGCGGCTGCACGAGGGG
The DNA here is from genome assembly GCA_030041195.1 of Streptosporangiaceae bacterium. The sequence goes on from JASHOI010000608.1 coordinate 13,184, forward strand.
ATCGGGCCGGCGATCGCCCGGCGGGTCATCGACGGGTTGCGGCCCGCTGACCCGAGACCGTTCGGGCGCTGGCCAGCCGCGGTGGCGTGCGTACCGGCCCGTTATCGGAGTGCGGTGGCGGCGACGCTGAGCGCCCTGGCCGGTGCCGCTGATCTGGATCGGACCGCGGACCGGGCGGTGGCGATCCTGGCCGCGCTCGCCGATCCGCTGCGGGCACGGTACCCGGATGCCGGGGCGCGGATCGCGGATCTGGAGCGGCTGGCCGACGCGGCTTCGAGCCGGCCGTCGCTGCATGACGCCCTGGTCGAGCTGGCGCTCGACCCGCCCGCGTCCGGGTCCGACCTGGCCGGGGAGCCGCGGCTCGACGAGGATTACCTGGTCATCTCCACGGTGCACTCGGCCAAGGGGCTGGAGTGGCCGGTGGTGCACCTGCCGCACCTGGTGGACGGCGCGGTGCCGAGCGACATGGCGCTGGGCAGCCCGGAGGGGCTGGCCGAGGAGCGGCGGCTGTTCTACGTCGCGGTGACCAGGGCCCGTGACGAGCTGTACCTGTACGCGCCGCTGCGGCTGCACATCCACCGCGGCATCCGCGACGACCGGCACGGATACGCGCAGGTCAGCCGGTTCCTCGACGCCAGGGCGCAGGCGCAGTGCGAGATCGTCGAGGCCATGCCCCGCGAGCCGGCCGTGCCGCGGGTGGCCCACCTGGCCGCGACGGTGGACGCCGCGCTGGAGTCGCTGTGGACCTGACCGGGCTGGCCGGGCTGATCAGCCGCGCTCGATGATGCCGCGCAGGTACGCGGCCTGGCCGGCGTGCTGCATGTCGTCGTTGATCACGCTGACCAGGCGCACGCCCAGGGTGACCGGCGGATCCCAGGCCTTGTCCACGATGCGGTCCAGATCGGCGTCGGTCAGCCCCTGGACGTAGTTGATCGTTTCCGCGTGCACCGCGTCGTAGTAGCCGGTCAGCATCTCGCCCGAGCGGACCTGAACCGCGGCCACCGCCTCCGAGCCGTGCCCGTAGCCGGTTGCCGAGGCCGCGAACGGCAGCCCGAACCGGTCGGCCCAGGTGGATCCGCTGACTCCGGCGGTCCAGACCTGGCCCGTTCCCGCGACGTCGGCGATGTGGTCGTCCTGAATCCGGGTCAGGTGCCACACCAGCCAGGCGATCGAGTTCGACCCGTTGTCCGGGCGGAATGCCAGCTGGCCAGGCGTCAGCCCGTCGACCGCCTGATACACGGTCTCCCGGATTCTGCCAAAGGCGTCGGTCAGCAGGTCGGCGATGGTCATCAGGCGTTCTCCCGTCTCACCAGGGCATGGACGTGCTGGTGAAGTGCGTGAGCGTGTCGATGTCACTCATCTGGTAGACGTGCCGCGGCGGGGTCTCGAACGTGGCGTAGGGCGTGACCCTGATCACCACGCGCTTCTCGTCGTCCACCATCTGCTCGATCTGCGGCCGCCGGCTTTCCGGCACCTCCTCGCCCGCCATGATGCCGATGACCTTGGTGAGGACGTCCGTGGCGAGCTCGCGGTCGCGGGAGACCACGGCCGTGCCGTAAACCTGGAGGTAGCCCAGCGGCCACTTCTCGTCCAGAACGCAGAGGCTGACCTTGCTGTCGCGGTCGACCGCCTTGGTCTTGCCCCGCTCGGCCATCGTGGAGATCAGCAGATCGTCGCCGTCCATCACGTAGTAGACAACGGTCATGGCAGGGCCGTGTTCCTTGCGGCCGTAGCCGAAGACGCAAATTCGGTGATCGCGGACGTACTCTCGCCGCTGCTCCCGATCCACGTTGGCACCTTAATGTCCGCCGCCCCACCCCCGCCACATCCCCCCACGGGTTCCCGGCCGCGGGCGCCCGGGCGGGTTTCCTTGATCATCGCGACTTATCACGGGTTCCGTTCGTGATCGCGACCCTTATGGGCGAAATGTACTCCACGAACGCGTGAAAGGTCGCGGTGGCGGGGTGACGGCCGGTGGCGGCGGGGGGTGCCGGGTGGCGGCGGGGGTGCCAGGGTGGCAAGCGCGCCGGGGTGGCGGGCGCGCCGGGGTGGTGGGGGCGGTGACCTGGGGCGGAATGGGCCGAAGTGGTGGCGATCTTATCGAATTTATGTTCTGGTAGTGGAGTGAACGATGTGTCTTGGCTGCCGTGGTGGTGGAGCTACCCAACCAAATGCGGGAACGGGCACATCTGGGGGCCAGGCAAGGTGATTGTCTCGTGGCTGCCGTGCCAGTGCGGGCCGGCCCGCGAGGCGCAGCCGCGCGGCAGCGGCCACCGGACCATCGCCTGCCGGGTGCCTGGCTGCCGGTACGCCTGTTACGACCCGCCGCACGAGCCGGAGCCGGGCGAGGCCTCCCCGGCGAAGGAGGACAACTGGTTAACTCGCTGCCCCGGGTCTGCCCCGGGCCGCCTAAGACGTAGCGGCCGTGCGCTCGCCCCAGGGCGCTGGGGCTGCGCGCACGGCCGCCGGGCCACTCAGGATTGCGCGGCGCGCATTGCCTGCTGAGCCCGCTTCAGACGGGCATTCCTGGTTGCGTTGGTCGCTGCCGCGGTGAACTTGGCGTACTCGAATCCGGGCATGGTGAAGCCGGCCACGTCCAGGATCACGTGAGTCGTCTGTGCGGCGTGGATCGCGATCACGTTCAAGATCGTGGTGGAGTACTCGGCGACCCCTGAGGCCAGGAGGTTGGATAGTGCCCCGGCCGCCTTCCAGTTGATCGTCGACGCGGTCGGCGTGCTGCCGGCGCCCGACCACACGGTCAGGTAGCCGCCGCCGGCCTGGTCGGTCACCGTGATGTTCGCGAACACGGCCTCGGCGAAGTAGGTCAGGCTGTCCAGGTTGATGTAGATGGTCTTGCCCGCCTTCAGCCTGCCGTCGGAGGTCAGGTTGCCGGACGGGTTGACGATGCTCTCGCGGAGGGACGCCGAGCGGGTGTCCAGAATCCGCACGGCCGCCTCTAGCTGGGCGTAGACGTTCCCGGTGGCCTCGGTGAGCACCGGCGCGGCGACGGTCTCCGGCGGCGTTTCGAGAGCGAAATCGTGGGTGAACCAGAGCAGGCCGTCGGGGGTCGCGGTCAGGTCGCCGCCGACCGTCGACGCCGTCGGCTCATATCCGGTCGCGGTGGCCGGAGACGGAGTGAGCCGCAGGTTCGGGCCTGATCCTTCGTTGCTGGCGTCGATGCCGGTGTTGGTCAGGATGAACGCCGGGGCCGTGTCGTTGTCCGCGTCCAGCTCGGTGGGCTGGGTCGTGTCCGTGCCCGCGTCGTTTGCCGTGTTCATGTCGACGGCCGTGGTGGCCTGGGCGCTGGCCGGGCCCGCCACGGCCGTGGCCACGGCGCCCGCTCCGACCACCCCCGCCGCCACCACACCGCCCCTTGTCAGCAGCGTGCGCCTGCCGACCGACAGCCGTCCGTTGTCCCGCTCACCAGCCTCGGAGGAACCCGCTCCATCCGGGTCTGGGTCCCCGGCCCCACGTGCTGACATCTTTCGTGTCATATCGTCACCTCCCGTGCGATGCCGGAACCATACTGATTTCTTGCCATCCGTGTCTATGGGGCGGATGGCGCCGTTCCGTCGCCGTTTCCGGCGCCATTACGGTGCGCATTCAGCCAGGTCGGCTCCGGTCATCCCCGGGCGCCAGCAGCGAGGCCGCGCGCCGTAGCATGCTGGCGAGAGGAGGCGTCCGTGCCGGTTGCGGTGCTCCACATCGGCGGGCGCATCCGCGCGGAGCGCTCCCGGAAGGGAATCAGCCTGCGCAGCCTGGCCCGCAGCGTCGGGCTGTCGCCGAGCCTCATCTCCCAGATCGAGACCGGCAAGTGCCAGCCGTCGGTCAGCACGCTCTACGCGATCACGACCGCGCTCGGCGTCTCGGTCCAGGACGTTTTCGGCGAGGCCATGGCATCCGGCGGCCCAGCGGCGGCCGGCCAGCCGGCCGATCCGGCCGCGGCCGATGGCGAGCTTCCGGAGCCCGGCGGGCCCGTGGTCTGCCCACCGCAGCGCGATGTTCTCGAGCTGGACTCGGGAGTGGTCTGGCAGCGCCTCGGCCGGGTGCCCGGCAGCCACGTCGACTTCCTGCTGGTCAGTTACGCGCCGGGTGGCTGCTCGTCACCGGCCGGCCGCCTGATGCAGCACGCGGGCACCGAGTACGGCTACCTCATCCAGGGCGAGCTGACCGTCACCCTGGGGCCCCGGTCGCACCGGCTGATGCCGGGTGACGCGGTCAGCTTCGCGTCGGCGACCCCGCACTCCTACCGCAACGAGGGCACGGTCCCGGCCGTGGGCATCTGGTTCGTCGCCGACGCCGACGGCGCGTAGGGTCGGGGGACGCGGGGTGTTCAGTATTTATTGACGCCGAGAGCGAGGTGTCCACCGATGGCGATACGCACCTTCGGGCCGAACGCCGTTGACTGGGAGGAACGGGTCGACCTGGCCCGGTTGCGCGAGCAAAGGCTGGCCAGGCTGCGGGCACAACTCGAACGCTCCGACCTCGGTGCGCTGCTCAGCTTCGACTTCGCGAACATCCGCTACATGACGTCGACCCACATCGGGACCTGGGCGATGGACAAGCTGATCCGCTTCGCCCTGCTCACCAGGGGCGGGGAGCCGGTGGTCTGGGACTTCGGGTCGGCCGCCCGGCACCACCAGATATACAACCCGTGGCTGGATCACACCCCCGGCCCGGCCACGCCCGAGGGAGCCAGGCAGACCGGGGCCCGGGCCGGCATCTCCACGCTGCGCGGCGCGTTCCACCCCGATGCCGGCATCGCCGCCGACGTCGCCGGGAAGGTCGCCGCCGAGCTGCGCGAGCACGGCGTCGCCGACGCGCCGCTCGGCATCGACGTGGCCGAGATGCCGGTGCTCGCCGCGCTCCGCGCCGAGGGCATCGAGACCGTGGACGGCCAGCAGGTGTTCATGGAGGCTCGGCGGACCAAGACCCCCGACGAGATCTCGCTGCTGGCGCAGGCATGCTCCATGGTCGACGCCGCTTATACCGAGCTGTATGAGTTCCTGCGGCCGGGGGTGCGCGAGAACGAATGCGTGGGTCTGGTCAGCAAGGTCCTCTATGGCCTCGGCAGCGAGTACGTTGAGGGGGTCAACGCGATCTCGGGCGAGCGCTGCTCGCCGCACCCCCACGTCTACTCCGACCGGCTGATCCGCCCCGGCGACCCGGCCTTCTTCGACATCCTGCACAGCCATCTCGGCTACCGCACCTGCTACTACCGGACGTTCGCCGTGGGCAGCGCCTCGCGTGCGCAGCGCGACGCTTACGTGCGCTGCCGCGAATACATGGATACAGCCATCGCAATGGTGAAGCCGGGGACGACTACGGCCGATATTGTGTCGCTTTGGCCGCGGGCTGAGGAGTTCGGGTTCCCGGACGAGACCGCGGCTTTTGCCCTGCAGTACGGGCATGGCGTGGGCCTGTCGATCTGGGAGAAGCCGATTTTCAGCCGGCTGGTGTCGCTGGACCATCCGGAGCCGCTCGAGGAGGGAATGGTGTTCGCGCTAGAGACTTACTGGCCGGCCGCGGATGGCTGGTCCGCCGCCCGGATCGAGGAGGAGGTCGTGGTCACGGCGTCGGGATGCGAGGTGATCACGAAGTTCCCGGCCGAGGAGCTGCTGGTCGCCGGGCGCAAGTACTGGACCGCGGGCGGGGCCCTCGACACGCTCAGGGAGAGCCAGTCGCAGCTGAACACGGCCGCGGGGCGGGGGGAGACCGGTGGTGCGGCGCGGCCGGGGGAAGCCGGTGCTGCGGCGCGGCCGGGGGAGACCGGTGGTGCGGCGGGGCGCGTGGAGAACGCCGGCGCGGCGGGAAAGAGCGCGCGGTGACCGCCGGGGCCGACACCGGCGTCGACACCCCGATCGGCGCGGACGAGCTGCTCGGGCTCTACGAGCAGATGGCCGTGATCCGCGGGACCGAGAAGGCGGCGCACGACCTGTTCCTGGCCGGCCTGGTCAAGGGCACCACCCACCTGGCCGCCGGCCACGAGGCCGTCGCGGTCGGCGCCAGCGCGGCGCTGCAGCCGGACGACTATGTGTTCGCCACCTACCGGGGCCACCATCACGCGATGGCCCGCGGTGCGTCGCCCGAGGAGTGCCTGGCCGAGCTGATGAGCAAGGGCACCGGAATATGCAAGGCCAAGGGCGGCTCGATGCACCTCACCAAGGCCTCGTCCGGGATGCTCGGCTCGTACGCGATCGTCGGCGCGCACCTGCCGCTGGCGGCGGGCGCCGCCTGGTCGGCCAAGCTCCGCGGCAGCGGCCAGGTCGCCGTCGCGTTCTTCGGCGACGGCGCCACCAACATCGGCGCGTTCCACGAGGCGCTCAACCTGGCCGCGGTGTGGGCGCTGCCGGTGCTGTTCATCTGCGAAAACAACCTCTACATGGAGTACACGCCGATCGCCGACGTGACCACGGTGGCCAACCCGGCAGCCGACCGGGCGGCGTCGTACCAGCTGCCCGCGGAGATCGTCGACGGCAACGACGTCGTGGCGGTCAGGAACGTCGTGGCCCGGGCCGCCGCCCGGGCGCGGGCCGGCCAGGGACCGACGGTGATCGAGGCGAAGACCTACCGCCACTTCGGGCACAGCCGGACCGATCCGGGCAGCTACCGGCCAACCGATGAGGTTGAGCAGTGGCTGAGCCGCGACCCCCTCGACCTGGCCAAGGCCCGGATGGAAGCGCTCGGCGTGCCCGCCGAGTCGGTGGCCGCGGTCGATAAGCGGGTCGCCGAGGGCGTCAAGGAGGCGGTGGCCACGGCCAAGGCCGCTCCCGGCCCGGACCCGGCAGACGCGATGACCGACGTATGGGCGGACGGAGGCTCGGCATGGCGGACGTGACCGTGATCACTTACCGCGAGGCGGTTGCCGAAGGGATCGCGCGGGAGCTGCGCCGCGACCCCTCCGTGGTCTGCCTCGGCGAGGACATCGCCGCCGCCGGCGGCGTGTTCAAGACCACGGCAGGCCTGCTCGCCGAGTTCGGCAAGCAGCGGGTCTGGGACACACCCATCTCGGAGCAGGCCATCCTCGGCGTGGCGATGGGCGCGGCCATGACCGGGATGCGCCCGGTCGCGGAGATCATGTTCTCGGATTTTTTCGCCTGCTGCTGGGACTACCTGGCCAACGAGATACCGAAGATGCGGTACATGACCGGGGGGCAGATCACGGTGCCGCTGGTGGTCCGCACGGCGAACGGAGGCGGCCTGGGCTTCGGGGCGCAGCACTCCCAGGCCGTGGAGAACTGGGCGCTGGCGATACCCGGGCTGAAGGTCGCCGCGCCCTCGACGCCCGCGGACGTCGTCGGGCTGATGGCCGCCGCGATCCGCAGCGACGACCCGGTGGTGTTCTTCGAGCACAAGGGGCTGTTCGCGAGCAAGGGCCCGGCCGCCCCCGAGGGCCACGTGGTCGAGCTCGGCCGGGCGGCGGTGGTGCGCGAGGGCAGCGACGTGACCCTCGTCGCCCTGGCCGCGACGGTGCCGCTGGCGCTGGCCGCGGCCGACCAGCTGGCCGGCGACGGCATCTCCGCCGAGGTGATCGACCTGCGTTGCCTGGTGCCGCTGGACATGGCGACGGTCCTGGCCTCGCTCGGGCGCACCTCGCGGCTGGTGATCGTGGAGGAGAACCCGTACCAGGGCGGCTGGGGCGGCACGGTCGCGTCGATCGTGGCCGACGAGGGCTTCGAGCTGCTGGACGCGCCGATCCGCCGGGTGGCCGCGGCCTGCGTGCCGCTCCCGTTCGCCGACGCGCTCGAGCAGGAGGTCATCCCGACCACGGGCAAGGTGGTGGCCGCGCTCGAGTCGCTGAGCCGCTACTGAGCCGCTCGCGCGCCGGGGCGGGCCGAGGCGGCTGGGTCGGCGGGGACGGTCCGGGCGGTCAGGTGGTCGACCACCAGGTCGCCGAGCAGCCGGCGCAGGTGATCGCGGCGGGCCGGGTCCAGCAGG
>JASHOI010000067.1 GCA_030041195.1 Streptosporangiaceae bacterium
GTTGGGCGCCGCGGGGAGGGGGGCTTCGCGGCGGGGTAGGGGCGGTCACATTCCCGCGGTTCCTGGGGTCATCGGAATGAGTGAGGGAAGCGGAAGGAGATGAGCGAGGATGGCGCGCACGCTGAGCTTGATCGTCCGCAACGTCGTGTTCACGATCGTGGTGCCGGGGCTGGGCGGGGTCTGGGCGCCGTGGCGGATCGCGACCGATCACGGGGACACGGTCTCGCCCGCCGCGTGGCCCGCGGCCCTGGTCATCGCGGCCGGGGCGGCCCTGTACGCGTGGTGTGTCTGGAACTTCGCGGCGGTGGGGCACGGCACGCCCGGCCCGTGGGACGCGCCGCAGCGCGTCGTCGCGACCGGGCCGTACCGCTGGGTGCGCAACCCGATCTACGTCGCCGCGCTGCTTGTCGTGCTGGGCGAGGCGTGGCTGTTCCTCTCGCCGTGGGTGCTGGGGTACGCGGGCGCGATGGCTGTCTGCTGCCACCTGTTCGTGACCGGGTACGAGGAACGCGCGCTGCGCCGCCGGTTCAACGGCAGCTACCTGGAGTACCGGCGGGTGGTCCCGCGCTGGATCCCGCGCCGGCCGCGTCTCGGCTAAGCGGCGGGCGGCCGGGCGGCCGGGCGCCGCCCTGGCAGACTTGAGGTGTGACCAGCCAGCGTGATCCGGGCGCGCCGGGCCAGCGCGGGCCGGCCGAGTCGGCGGCTGTCGTCGCGTACTGGGCGGCTCTTGGATTGCCCGGGCTGGTCGACATCCACACGCACTTCATGCCGGCCAACGTGCTGGCCAAGGTCTGGGCCTACTTCGACCAGGGCAACGCGCATGCCGATCATCCGTGGCCGATCACGTACCGGCAGCCCGAGGCCGAGCGGGTCGCGCTGCTGCGGGCGTTCGGCGTCCGCCGGTTCAGCGCGCTGGCGTACCCGCACAAGGCCGGCATGGCGGCCTGGCTGAACGCCTGGGAGGCCGAGTTCGCGGCGCGGACGCCGGATGCGCTGCACAGCGCCACGTTCTTCCCCGAGCCCGGAGCCGACGCCTACGTGGCCGAGGCGATCACCGCGGGCGCGCGGCTGTTCAAGGCGCACCTGCAGGTCGGCGGGTACGACCCGCGCGACGAGCTGCTCGGCCCGGTCTGGGGGCTGCTGGCCGAGGCGCGGGTGCCGGTCGTGGTGCACTGCGGTTCCGGCCCGATGCCGGGGCGGTTCACCGGGCCAGGGCCGATGTCCGAGGTGCTCGCGCGCCACCCGCGGCTGATCGCGATCATCGCCCACCTCGGCTCACCCGAGTACCGTGATTTCCTCAACCTCGCCGAGCAGTATCCCGGGGTTTATCTGGATACCACGATGGCCTTTACCGACTTCCTTGAACGCATAGCACCGTTCCCGGTCGAGCTACGCCCGCGGCTGGCCGACGTGGGGGACCGCATCCTGCTGGGCACCGACTTCCCGAACATCCCGCACGAGTACCTGCACCAGCTGCAGGCCCTCACCCGGCTGGATCTCGGCGAGCCGTGGCTGCGCGCGGTTTGCCACGACAACGCCGCTGCGCTGCTGGGGTTGTGAGCCGTGCCCAGGGCCCGCAAGCCGCCGAAAACGGCCGACGACCGGCTGGCCGCCTACCAGCGCAAACGGGACTTCGGCCAGACCCCCGAGCCGGCGGGCGCGCCGCCGGCGCCGGGTGAGCCGGCCGCCCGCCGGTTCGTGGTGCAGCGGCACCGCGCCACTCGGCTGCACTACGACCTGCGGTTCGAGATCGACGGCGTGCTGCCGAGCTGGGCGGTGCCCAAGGGCCCGACGCTCGATCCCAGCGTCCGGCGGATCGCGGTGCACGTCGAGGACCATCCGATCGAGTATCTGGAGTTCGAGGGCATCATCCCGCGCGGGCAGTACGGCGCGGGCGACGTGATCGTGTGGGACACCGGGACCTGGGAGCCACACGAGACCGACGACCCGGCGGCCGCGATCGCGGCGGGCGAGCTGCACGCCGACGTCTTCGGGCAGAAACTGCGCGGCCGCTTCATCCTGGTGCAGACCGGCCACGGCCGCGAGGACGAGAACCAGTGGCTGCTGCTGCACAAGCACGACGAGTACGCGGCTGCAGGCTGGGACCCCGAGGACTACCCCCGCTCGGTGCTGAGCGGGCGCACCAATGACGAGGTCAAGGCCGACCCGCACCGGATGTGGCGCGGCGACCTGCCGCCGGCCGAGGCGTCGGTGCCGATCGGCGAGGCGACGGACACCGCGCCGGCCGACGTGCTGGCGGGCGGGCCGAGCCAGGGCGAGCTGAACGCGCTCGACGCCCTCGGCGCCGAGGGCACCTGGGAGGTGTTCGGCCACCGGCTCAAGGTGACAAACCTGGACAAGGTCATGTTCGCCGGCCGCGACGGCGAGCCGCCGGTGACCAAGCGGGAGTTCATCCGCTACTCGGCCAGGATCGCGCCGGTGATCCTGCCGTACCTGGAGGGCCGGGCGCTGAACATGCACCGGTTCCCCGGCGGCGCGCAGACCAAGGGGTTCTGGCACAAGCAACTGCCCGAGCACGCGCCGGACTGGGTGCCGCGCTGGGACAACCCCAACGCGGACCGCGGCGACGCCACCACCTACCTGGTCGTGGACGAGCCCGCGGCGCTGGTGTGGGCGGCGAACTTCGGCGCGCTCGAGTGGCACGCGTGGACCGCGCGCATCGACGAGCCCCGGCTGCCCACCTACGCGCTGATCGACATCGACGCGGGCTCGGACACGTCGTGGGATGACGTCCTGGTGCTGGCCCGGCTGCACCGAACCGCGCTGGAGCACCTGGGCGTGCGGGCGCAGCCCAAGGTGACCGGCCACACCGGCATCCAGATCTGGGTGCCGGTCACCCGCGGCCCTAGCTACGAGGAGACCCGCGCCTGGGTGGAGCAGCTGTCCAAGACCATCGGCGCGGTCGTGCCCGACCTGGTCAGCTGGCAATGGGACGTGACCAAGCGGCAGGGCCGCGCAAGGCTCGACTACACGCAGAACGTCAAGAACAAGACGCTGGTCGCGCCGTACAGCCCCCGCCCTGCGCCCGGGGCGCCGGTGTCGGTCCCGATCGAATGGGCGGAGCTCGACGACCCGTCGCTGCGGCCGGACGGGTTCACGATCCGCACCGTGCTGGACCGGGTGGCCGAGCGCGGCGACCCGTTCCGCACCGTGCTCGGCCCCGGCCAGACCCTCCCGCCGATCCACTGACCCCCGTGAACCCAAAAAGGGCGATCGGACAAGTCACGGATATATGGCTAAATAGGCCTGCTTTCTGCAGGCCAACTCACGGGGAAGGTGGGGGCATGCGTTCAACGACCCTTTGCCGCACGATGCTCGCCGGCGCGCTGTTCGCCGGGACGGCGCTGCTCGGCTTAGGTCCCGCGGCCGGTCCCGCCGCGGCGGCGCCCGCGCGCGAATGGCGGATCGCGTGGGCGAGCAGCGGCTCCGCGGCCGAGTCGCTCGACGCCGTGGAAACCACCGGCACGGGCGATGCATGGGCGGGCGGCGGCGCCGGAACCGGTTCGGCCGCCACTCCGGTCGCGGTGCACTGGAACGGCCACGTCTGGCGGCAGGTCGCGCTTCCGTCCGGGCTGGCCGGGACGATCCGGGTGCTGCGGGCGACCTCGCCCAAGAATGTCTGGGCGTTCGGCGACGACACGGCCAAGGGCACCTCGTTCGCGCTGCGCTGGAACGGCAAGGCCTGGAAGGTCATGCACACGTGGACCAAGAGCAGAATGCTGATCGGTGACGCCGCCGTGCTCAGCGCCTCGGACGTGTGGATCTTCAGCGCGACGCGGGACGCGATCACGCGTTACGACGGCAAGGGCTGGGTGGCGACGCTCATCCTGGGCGCGGGATCCTTCCTGTCGGTGCGGGCATTCACCGACCAGAACCTGTGGGTGCTCTCCCAGGCCCCGGCTTCGGACGGCACGGGCAGCTCCGAGGCCTTTCAGGGCGGCTACATCGACGGCAGCTACCAGTGGACCCTCGGCGCGTTCCTGGTGGATCCGCCCGAGCTGACCACGCTCTACGCGCAGTCGCCGGCACTGATCTGGGCGGTCGGCGGCGGGACGTCGACCGGGACCGGCGGCGAGCCGCAGGCGTATCCGCTCGTCGCCCAGTACGCCGACGGCACCTGGACCGAGGTGTACCCGGGCGCCGATCCCGCCAACGACTTCATCCTGTCGCAGGCCGTGTCCGACGGCACAGGTGGCCTCTGGGCAACGACAACCTCCTTCGGCGGCGCCCGCCCGCGGATCGTGCACTTCGCCTCGGGCGCGTTCGCCGGCGTGACCCTGCACGGGACAGGCGCCTCCCGTACCGGCGTGTACGGGATAGCAGACATCCCCGGGACCGCGAGGGTGTGGGCCGCCGGGACGCGTGCCGGAGCCGGAGGCAAGAAGTCCAAGGGCGTGATCATCGAATACGCCACCTGACCAGGAACCCGTCGGCGCCAACTGGTCGCCGCAGGAACTGCGCCAGCTCGCCACGCTCATGAGCCGGATGGCCGACGGCTTCTCCGCGCACACGGCGAGCCAGGGTATCGACGTGCCGACGCGCGGATCCAGCGATTGACCGCGGCGCCGTCAGGGCAGTACGAAAAGAGCCGTGACGGGCTGGCGGGAGGAGTTGCGCAAGTGGACGAGCGGGCGGGACAGCCAGCGGCCGAGTCTGACCTCGTGGACGTCGCCAGACTAGTCACTGCCTTTTACGCAGAGCATCCCGATCCCGGCGAACCATCGCAGAGAGTGACGTTCGGCACATCGGGCCACCGCGGCTCGGCGCTGAAGGTGTCGTTCAACGACGACCACATCGCCGCGGCCACGCAGGCGATCTGTGACTACCGGGTCGGCAGCGGGATCACCGGCCCGCTGTACATCGGCCGGGACACGCACGCGCTGTCCGAGCCGGCGTTCGTCACCGCGCTCGAGGTGCTGGCCGCCAACGACGTGACCGTGCTCGCCGACAGCAGGGGCGGCTACACGCCGACCCCGGCGGTCTCGCTCGCGATCCTGGTGCACAACGACGGCCGGACCGGCGGGCTGGCCGACGGGATCGTGGTCACCCCGTCGCACAACCCTCCCGAGGACGGCGGGTTCAAGTACAACCCGCCGGACGGCGGCCCCGCGGGCACCTCGATCACCTCAGTGATCCAGGACCGGGCCAACGAGCTGCTGGCCGGCGGGCTGAAGGAGGTCCGCAGGATCCGCTACGACCGGGCCAGGGCGGCCACCGGCGGCCACGACTTCCTCGGCCAGTACACCGCCGCGCTGCCGTCGGTGGTGAACCTGGACGCGGTGCGGTCGGCCGGCGTGCGGATCGGCGCCGACCCACTCGGCGGGGCGAGCGTGGCCTACTGGGGCGAGATCGGCGGCCGGTTCGGGCTCGACCTGACCGTGGTCAACCCGGTGGTCGACGAGACGTTCCGGTTCATGACCCTGGACTGGGACGGCCGGATCCGGATGGACTGCTCGTCGCCGTACGCGATGAGGTCGCTGATCGAGCGCCGGGCCGACTTCGCAATCGCCACCGGCAACGACACCGACGCCGACCGGCACGGCATCGTGACCCCGGACTACGGCCTGCTCAACCCCAACCACTATCTGGCCGCGGCGATCGACTACCTGTACCGCCACCGGGAGAGCTGGCCGGCCGACGCCGCCGTGGGCAAGACCATGGTCAGCTCGTCGATCATCGACCGGGTCGCCGAGACCGCCGGGCGCCGCCTGATGGAGGTGCCGGTCGGGTTCAAGTGGTTCGTTCCCGGCCTGCTCGACGGCACGGTCGCGTTCGGCGGCGAGGAGAGCGCCGGGGCCTCGTTCCTGCGCCGCGACGGCCGGGTCTGGACCACCGACAAGGACGGGATCATCCTCGCGCTGCTGGCCAGCGAGATCATCGCGATCACCGGCCAGACGCCGGGCGAGCGTTACCACGAGCTCACCGAGCTGCTCGGCGCGCCGGTCTACGAGCGGATCGACGCGCCGGCGACCCGGGAGCAGAAGGCCGCGCTGGCCAGGCTGAGCCCGGATCAGGTCGACGTCACCGAGCTCGCGGGCGAGAAGGTGCTGAGCCGGCTGACCACCGCGCCGGGCAACGGCGAGCCGCTCGGCGGCATCAAGGTGAGCACCGAGTCCGGCTGGTTCGCCGCCCGGCCGTCGGGGACCGAGGACGTCTATAAGCTCTACGCTGAGTCGTTCCAGGGAGCCGATCACCTTGCCCAGATCCAGGCCGAGGCACAGCAGATCATCGATTCCGCGCTGCGCTGAGCGCCCCCGCGAGCCAGCAACGGGGAACGGTGGGGTGAAGGAGGAAGCCCGCGGCCGAGTGGTTCGGAAATGTCCGGTGCTAGCCGGACATTTCCGAACCGCAGCCGGGACTGAAGGCAGCGCGGTGAAGCGGGGCCTGGGAGGCAGGCGCCGATGAGTTCTCTGGGCGCCCGCGTGCGGCGCTTCCTGCAGCAGCCCGGCAGCGCCGACCTGGCTCGCTACCAGCGCCTGCTCCCCGCGATCGGAGCCGGTGAAGCGGAGCTTGCCGAGGCGGACGACGACGCGTTCCGGGCCCTGGCTCGAGAGGCCAAGGACGACGGCGAGTTCTGCGCGGTCGGGCGCGAGGCCGCGCGGCGGGCACTGGGCGAGCGGCCCCACGACGTGCAGCTGATCGGCACGCTGGCCATGCTGCAGGGCCAGATCGCCGAGATGGCCACCGGCGAGGGCAAGACCCTGTCCGGCGCGCTCGCGGCCGCCCGGTACGCGCTGGCCGGCCGGTCGGTGCAGGTCGCGTCCGTGAACGACTACCTGGCCCGGCGGGACGCCGAATGGATGCGGCCGGTCTACGACCTGCTCGGCGTCACGGTCGGCCACATCGTGCAGGCGTCGACGCCGGACGAGCGGCGGGAGGCGTACGCGGCGCAGGTGACCTACGCGCCGATCAGCGAGATCGGGTTCGACGTGCTCCGCGACCGGCTGGTCACCGACCCGGCCGACCTGGTCGCGGCCCCGCCGGACGTGCTGCTGATCGACGAGGCCGACTCGGTGCTGATCGACGAGGCGCTGGTGCCGCTGGTGCTGGCCGGCGCCACCGCCGGAGCGGACGCCGACCTGGAGATGGCCGGGGTCGTGCGCGGGCTGCGCCCCGGCCTGCACTACGAGACCGACGAGGACGGCCGTAACGCGTCGCTGACCGACGCGGGAGCCCGCGCGGCCGAACAGGCCCTGGGCGGCATCGACCTGTACGCCGCCGGCCAGATCGACGTGCTGACCAGGCTCAACGTGGCACTGCACGCGCACGCGCTGCTGCGCAGGGACGTCGACTACATCGTCCGCGACGGCGAGGTGCGGCTGATCAGCGCGTCCCGCGGGCGGGTGGCCGAGCTGCAGCGGTGGCCGGACGGCCTGCAGGCCGCGGTCGAGGCCAAGGAGGGCCTCGCGGCCAGCGAGAGCGGCGAGATCCTGGACAGCATCACGGTCGAGTCGCTGGTCCGGCGGTATCCGCGGGTCTGCGGGATGACCGGCACCGCGGTCACCGTGGGCGACCAGCTCCGCCAGTTCTACGAGCTCGAGGTCGCGGTGATCCCGCCGAACCGGCCGTGCGTGCGCGAGGACGAGCCGGACCGCCTGTACGCGTCGATGAGCCAGAAAGAGAAAGCGATCCTCGCCGAGGTCGCGGGCTCGCACGCGACCGGGCGGCCGGTCCTGATCGGCACCCTGGACATCGCCGAATCGGAACGGCTGGCCCGCCGGCTCGACGCGGCCGGGCTGCCGCACGTCGTGCTCAACGCCAAGAACGACGCGCAGGAGGCCGCGATCGTGGCCGAGGCCGGTGCCTACGGCGCGATCACCGTGTCCACGCAGATGGCCGGGCGGGGCACGGACATCCGGCTCGGCGGCAGCGACTCCGGGACCGGCGGCCCGGGCGTCGCGGCCGACCATGACCGGGTGGCGGAGCTCGGCGGGCTGTACGTGATCGGCACCGGCCGGCACGCGAGCAGCCGGCTGGACAACCAGCTGCGCGGCCGGTCCGGCCGCCAGGGCGACCCCGGCGGCTCGGTGTTCTTCGTCTCGATGGAGGACGAGCTGATCACCAGCTACGCCCCGGACACGCCCGCGCCGCGCGACGTGGCCGCGGACGGCCGGGTCCGCGACGCCGGGGCGGCCGAGGCGGTGGCGCACGCGCAGCGCGTCGCGGACGGCGCCAACCTGGAGATCCACCGGAACACGTACCGCTACCACGAGCTGATCGAGAAGCAGCGGGAGATCGTGCTCGAGCACCGGGATCGGCTGATGCGCGGCGACGCCGCCCTGATCGCGCTCGGTACCCGATGCCCGGAGCGGTTCGAGGAGCTGTCCGCCGCCGTGGACGAAGACGTGCTCGCCGCAGCGGCGCGCACGATCGTGCTGTACCACCTCGACCGCGGCTGGGCCGACCACCTGGCCGTGCTCGCCGAGATCCGCGAGGGCATCCACCTGCGCGCGCTCGGGACCGGCGCGCTCGGCGGCGGCCGCGACCCGCTGGGCGACTTCCAGGCCGAGGCGGTCAAGCTGTTCACCAGCCTGCTCGACCGGGTGCAGGAGGAGTCCGCCGAGACGTTCCGCACCGCGCCGATCACCGAGGCGGGCGTGGACCTCGACGCCGCCGGGCTCAGGCGGCCGACCGCGACCTGGACCTACGTGGTGCAGGACAACCCGTTCGGCAGCCTGTTCGAGCGGGCCATGCGCAGGCTTGCCGGCCGGAAGGACCGTCAATGATGATGGCGTTGTGGTAGCGCCCTCGACGTACGTCAGCTCCGCAATCGATCCGTTCTCTGACGAGTTCCTGGCCGACCCGTTCCCGCCTCTGGCCGAGATCCGGAACGCGGCCCCCGTGGTCTACCTGGAGCGGTACCGGGTGTTCGCGGTCGCGCGGCACGAGCAGGTCGGCTCGGTGCTGCGGAATCCCTCGGTGTTCTCGTCCGCGGCCGGCGTCGGGATCAGCAATTTCGCCACCGAGAAACCGTGGCGCAAGCCGAGCATCCTGCTCGAGGTCGACCCGCCGGTGCACACGCACAACCGGCGGGTCGTGGCCCGGGCGCTCGCGCCGCGCTCGCTCGCCTACCTGCAGGAGATCTTCGATCGCCGGGCCGGCGAGCTGGCCGGCGAGCTGGTGTCCCGCGGCTCCTTCGACGCGGTGCCGGACCTGGCCGAGATCTTCCCGACGCGGGTGTTCCCCGAGGCGTTCGGCATCGCCACCGACGGCAGGGAGCAGCTGCTGGCTTACGGGGCGATGGTCTTCAACGGGCATGGCCCGCGCAACCACCTGTTCGAGTCCTCGATGACCGGTGCCGAGGGCGTGATCGGCTGGATCACCCAGCAGTGCTCCCGGTCATCGCTGCGCCCGGACGGCCTCGGTGCGCTGATCTACGCCGGCGTCGACGCCGGCGAGGTGACCGAGGACGAGGCGGCACTGCTGGTCCGCTCGTTCCTGTCGGCCGGCCTGGACACCACGGTGAGCGCGATCGGCCTCGGGGTGCTCGACTTCGCCCGGCACCCGGACCAGTGGCAGGCGCTGCGCGCCGATCCGGCGCTGGCCCGCAACGCGTTCGAGGAGGTGGTCAGGCTCGAGTCCCCGGTGATCGGGTTCTTCCGTACCACCAGCGAGCCGGTGCAGCTGGCCGGGACGCTGCTGCCCGCGGACGCGAAGGTGCTGGTGTTCTTCGCCGGGGCGAACCGCGATCCGCGGCACTGGGACGACCCGGACCGGTTCGACATCCGCCGCAAGACCGCTGGCCACATGGGGTTCGGGGTTGGCGTGCACAACTGTGTCGGCCAGGTGATCGCGCGCATGGAGGGCGAGGCGGTGTTCCGGGCGCTGGCTTCGCGGGTCGCCTCGTGGCGGCTGACCGGTGAGCCGCGGTCGCGCCTCAACAACACCCTGCGCAGCCTGGACAGCCTCCCGGTCGCCGTCGAGCCTGCGTAACCGCGACCGCAGGACGGGGTTGGCCCTGCGGCGCGGCCCCGATGTATCTGGCAGCCGCCTCGGCGCTCGATTACGCAGTGGCAGGCCCGACGCCCGCCGGTAGCTCCCGCTTCGCGGGGAAAGGAGCTAGCTGTGATCACCGAGAAGACACCGGTCAGCAAGGTGGGTTGCTGTCCGCCGCTGCACCCGTGCGAGAGTTGCGACGAGCTCGATGTGCGGTACCGCATCCCGTTCCGGCCGGTCGTCCAGACCCGGGACGGGGAGCAGCAGCTGCTGGTCGAGGTGACGGTGTACTTCCGCCTGGAGGTTTGCACCGGCCCGCTGACCCTGGGCGACCTGCTGTACTCGACCACGCTGCTGCCGGGTGAGAAGGTGCGCCTGCTGACCACGGACCGGAACAGCCGGTTCAGCTTCAGCAGCGACCAGCAGTACACCGACCGGCAGTTCAGCACCTCCGAGCAGTCGTTCTTCCTGTCCGGGATGGCGGACTCGATGAGCAACCTGGACGTGCTGCGGCAGGGCGAGCAGGAGTCGTCCTTCCGTGCGACGGCGGCGAGCGGGGGCCAGTACGCCGGTCTCGACCTGGGCTTCCTCGACATCGGGGGGTACTCGGCAGCCGCCAGCTACGACGCCAGCGCGGCCAGCGCGTTCTTCAGCAGCCTGTCCGAGCACGCCGAGAGCTCGAGCCGGAAGGTCGAGGCGTCGGTTCGGGCCGCGACGTCGACCTCTGTCTCCGAGGTCGCCAGCCGCACCCACGCCGAGGGGCAGTCGCAGGACAAGTACGAGTCGGCATCGCGGGAGTTCTCCAACCCGAACCGCTGCCACGCGCTGACGTACCTGTTCTACCGGATCGAGAAGTGCCAGAAGGTGCGGTTCAAGCTGGTGGCGATCGAGCGCCGGGTCGACGACCCGCTGTGCCCGACCGGCATCCACCCGCTGACGCCGGTCGCCGGCGCCGCGGGGGCGGCGAACGGTGGCAACGGGCCGGCCCAGCCGATCCCCGCGGGCGTCCGCGCTGCCGGGCTCGCCCAGGTCGACGCCGACCTGAGGGCCGAGGGACTGCTGGACGCGGCGGGCAACTGCTCCGCCGAGACGGTGGAGCGGCTGTCCTGGGAGCGGATCGTGCGCCTGCCCACGCCCGGCGTGATGGTCAAGGCCTGCCTCGACGAGTGCGACTCGTGCGAGCCCGCCCGCAAGCGGGAGATCGAGCTCGAGCTGGCCGCCAAGGAGCTGGACAACAGGATGCTGCTGCGCAGGATCGAGCTCCTGGACAAGTCCCAGGAGTACCGCTGCTGCCCGGGTGGCCGTTGCTGCGACCACGACGACGGCGACGGCGACGATGGGGGAGAAGGTTACCCGGCCTAGGCCGGGTAACTAGCCAGAACGGATCGTGGGTGGCTGATCGGGCCGCCCGCGATCCGTTCGCTGCGTGAGCCAGGCGTCGAACTCGGTGGCGACGATGCGCTCGTCGTGCACGCCGCCGGCGGCGGGGGAGGCCAGCCAGACGATCGGCGGGCCCATGACCGCTGAGTCGATCGCGCGCAGCCCGGGCGGCCGGTGCCCGGCCGGCACCATGCCGGTCTCGATCACGCCGCCCGGCAGCAGGATGTTCACCGTGACCGGGGTGCCGCGCAGGTCGGCGGCCATGATCCGGGACAGCGCCTCGGCGCCGGCCCGCGACGGCCCGTACGGCACAAAGCCCTGCCTGGTCATGGTGGCGTGGTTCATCGAGATGTTGACGATGCGGCCGCCGCCGGCGCCCAGCATCCTCGGCGCCACCTGTTTCGCCACGAGGAAGTAGCCGGTCAGGTTCGTGTCGATCACCGCCCGGAACCCGCCGGCTGATACCAGCCAGAACGGCTGCGGCTCGATCATGAAGCGCGGGTTCACGGTGCGCATGCCGATGCCCGCGTTGTTCACCAGCAGGTCGAGGCCGCCGAGCCGGGACCACGCCCGCTCGACGGCGCCGGCCACCGACGTCTCGTCCCGCACGTCAAGCGCAAGCCCGGTCGCCCCGGGCAGGCGCGCGGCCACCTGCTG
>JASHOI010000609.1 GCA_030041195.1 Streptosporangiaceae bacterium
GTGCCGCCGTGCCGCACGCCCAGGTCGGCGAGGGCCGCCCCGGCGGCCCAGGCGCCGCACATGCCGTGCACGCCGCCGCCGGGCGGGGTGGACGCGGAGCACAGGTACACGCCGGGCAGCGCGGTGCGGTACGGGTTCCACCGCGGCGTGGGCCGCAACACGGTCTGCCACAGCGTGCCGGCCCCGGCGGTGATGTCGCCGCCGATGTAGTTGGGGTTGTACCGCTCCATGTCGGCGGCGGTGCGCACCGACCGGGCCAGGATCAGGTCGCGGAACCCGGGCGCGAACCGCTCGATCTGCGCCTCGATCCGCGCGGACATGTCCACGTCCGAGCCGCGCGGCACGTGGCAGTAACCCCACAGCGTGTGCTGCCCGGCCGGGGCCCGGCCGGGATCGACCACGCCCGCCTGGGCGACCAGGCAGAACGGGCGCTCCGGGTGGCGCCCGGCGCTCACCTCGGCCTCGCAGGCCGCGACCTCGGCGAACGTGCCGCCGAGGTGCACGGTGCCGGCCTCCCGGCACGCCGCGGCCTGCCACGGCACCGGCCCGCCGAGCGCCCAGTCGACCTTGCAGACGCCCGGGCCGTACCGGAACCGCTGCAGCGCCCGGCGTGACCGGGACGGGAGCCGGTCACCCGCGAGCGCGACGAACTGGCGCGGGGTCACGTCGAGCAGCACCGCGCGGGCCGGCGGCAGATCGCCGAGCGACGTCACCCAGCGGCCGGTCTCCAGCCGGCCGCCCAGCGAGGTGAGCTCGGTGACCAGCGCGTCGGTCAGCCGCGCGCTGCCGCCCTCGACGAAGGGCCAGCCCACCGTGTGCGCGATCATCAGGAACAGCAGCCCGAACGCGCTGGTCAGCGGGCTGGTGAGCGGCTGCATGGTGTGCGCGGCGGTGCCCGCGAGCAGGCTCTTCGCCTCGTCGCCGCGAAACCGCCGGGACAGCACGCTCGCTGGCAGCAGGCCCTCGGCACCGAATCTGGCCATGGCCAGCGGGTGCCCGGGAAGCGTCCGCCCCACCGGCCCGAGCACGGTCGGCAGGATCAGCGGCAGGTCCCGCGCCAGCGGCCCGAGCAGCTGCCGGTACGCGCGGCCGTCGGGCCCGAGACCGGCGGCGGTCTCGTCGACCGAGCCGGCGACCGCGGCGGCGCGGCCGCCGTCCAGCGGGTGGGCGAAGGCCACCTTCGGTGTCAGCAGCCTGACCCCGAAGGTGGCCAGGTCGGTGCCGGTGAAGAACGGCGACGCGCCGGCCAGCGGGTGCACCGACGAGCAGACGTCGTGCCAGAACCCCGGCAGCGTGAGCTCCTCGGTCCTGCAGCCGCCGCCCGGCCGGGCCGCCCCCTCGATCACGCGCACGGACAGGCCGGCCCTGGCCATGGTGAGCGCCGCGGCGAGCCCGTTGGGCCCGGAACCGACCACGACCGCGTCCGCGCCGCCGCTAGAGCTCAAGGATCCCGCCCTCCGCGGCCACGATCACCTCGGGCGGGGTGGGGCGGCCCGGGACCTCGGCAGGGACCGCCGCGACCCAGCTGGCAAGCCGGTCCAGCTCGGCGTCGGTGCGGCTCGGCTTGTGGTGGGTCAGCACGACCCGCCGTGCCGCGGCCCGCCGGCCAAGGCCGATCGCGTAGTCGACCGCCGCGTGCCCGAAGAAGGCCTCGGCCGCGACCTCGTCGGCGAACAGGCACGCGTCGTGCAGCAGCAGGCCGACCTCGCTGGCGAGCTCGAGCGCGGCCGCGTGATACTCGCCCCATCCCTCGGGCCCCGGACCGAGCAGGGTCGGGCAGTGGTCGGGCAGGTACGCGATCGCTCCCGAGGAGTCGCTGACCCGGTAGCCGAGCGTCGCGCCGCCCTTGTGCGGGATCGCCCGCGCCTCGATCGTGAAGCCCTCGGCCTTCAGCGTCCCTGGTGCGACGGTGCCGAACGTCCAGTCGCCGAGCAGCCCGCTCGGCGGGATCGGGAAGTGCGGCGGCGACATGCCCTTGGCCAGCGCCTGCTCCGCGCTCGCGCCGTCTTCCTGCTCGGGCAGCAGCAGGCTCACCCGCGATCCCTCGCGGTCGCCGCCGGCGAAGAACGGCAGCCCGTGCACGTGGTCCCAGTGCAGGTGGGTGAGCAGGATCGTGCCGTCGAACGGCTGGCCGCCGAGCAGCGGGGTGACCCGCCGCAGGCCGGTGCCGGCGTCGAGGACCAGCGACGGCCTGGCGGCGTCGTCGTGGGCGATGGCCACGCACGAGGTGTGGCCGCCGTAGCGCACGAACTCGGCGCCGGGCGCCGGGGTGGAGCCGCGGACCCCACAGAGATACAGGCGCACCCAGGTGATCCTATGCCCGTGCTCCTGCCTGCCCGGAGTCTTCCCTCCGGTGCCCGCCGGACAGCTCCTGCAGCGCGGCCCGGTCGAGCGCGGCGGCGTCGACCGAGGCCACCCGGCACGCGGTGACCGCGACCAGCGTCGAGGTCCGGGTCCCGCCCTCCAGGTGGGCGCGCTCCCCCAGCATGGCCCCGGGCCCGTACTCGGCCAGCCGCTCCCCGTCCCGCTCGACCCGCAGCACACCGTCGAGCAGCAGGTAGACGTCGGCGCCCGGCTCACCCTGGCGCACCAGCACCTCACCGGCGGACAGCCGCCGGATGCCGGGCCTGGCCCCGCCGTGCATGAGCTGGACGGACAGGTCCCGTTCCAGCGCCGTCCCCACGGCGGTGACCAGGGCCCTGGAGTCCTCGTCGCCCCACGGCGTGTGCCGCCCGAACGACCTGCGGTACCAGTCGGCGAAGTCGGTCAGCCCGGACTTGTGCGAGAGCGCGCCCTTCGCGTCGTAGAACCAGTGCCGCGGGAACGGGCTGGCGCCGGGCACGCTGGACTCGGCCGTCCCGTCCGCGCGCAGCGTGAGCGACAGCGTCGTCCACACCAGCGGCGCCTGCCACTGCACGAACGGCTTGCGGCGCACCCGCCGCGGCGCTGGCATCCCGGTCCGGCCCCCGACGGTCTGCACGAACCGGACCCACCCGTCGCCGCGTTCCGGCTCCCGCTGGATGTCGGGGAGCTTGACCGCCTGGAAGCGGTGGCTCAGCGCGCCGAGCCGGACGGTGGTCGAGCCCATCACGCCTCCGCCGCCGTAGCCGCAGCCGGTGATGGTGCCCGTGCCGTCCACCTCGACCCAGGCCCGCAGCACGTTCGCGAACCGGAACTTGTCCGTCGTGCGGAGCGCCTCGAGGTCGTCGATCCGGTCCGGCGGCGGGTCGTCGTAGTGCGTGAACCCGGCGTCGAAGGCCACCCGGGTTCCCCCGCTGACCGCCTCGGACGGGATCCAGGAAAGAGAGGTGATGCAGCTTTCGTATCGCATGCAGCGATCGTGGCGCGGCCGCGCTGCCGCGGGCCAGGATGGTGGCAGGCGTCTGGTGGTGTACCTACCACCACGGTCGCCGCGCCTACTGCCTGACCTCCACCAGGGGCGCGCCATGGTCAGCGAACCACCGCTGCAGTTCGGCGCCATCCAGCAGTTGCGGCATTTGCTCACCGACGTCGGCCGGCCCGTCGACCGTGCCGGAGGCACCCTCCACGCGACAGCCCGCGATCCGTGCCCTCTGCAACGCGGTCGTCAGGATCTTGTGGCCGAAGACGCACCCACGCAGGTCGGCGTCTCGCAGATCCGCGCCGGAGAGCGTTGTGCTGCCGAACCGAGCCTTGGACAGGTCCGCGCGGCGGAAGTCGGCCCTTTCGAACTCCGACCGATCCAGCACCGCGGCGCAAAAGGCGGCGTCCTGTGCGTCGCACTCACGCCCCTGTGCCTTTCGCAGGTTGGAGTGCGACAGGTTCGCGCCGCGCAGCGTCGCCCGGTTCAGCCAGGCGCCAGCCAGGTCTGTGCCGACGAGGCTGACCCCGGAGAGGTTAGCCTGGCTGAGTTCCGCCTCCAAAAGTTCAAGCCCCGACAGGTCGGCCCCGGTGAAATCGAGGTTCTCTGCGTCGAGCACCGATAGGACGTCTGGGGAGTCGGGCGGCAGTTCGCTGAGATACACCTCCAGCGCATGCCGTGCGGCTGGATCATCGGGCCAATGGAGGACATCCTCGCGGGAGCGGCCGTATGTGATCATCGCCGTCATGCCCCGGGCCGCCCCGCCGCCGCTACTGCCTGACCTCGACCAGCGGCGCGCCGTGGTCGGCGAACCACCGCCGCAGCTCGTCCCCGTCGAGCAGTTGCGGCGTGTGCGCACCCACGTCGGCCGGTCCGCGGACTGTGCCCGTGGCGTCCTCCACGCGGCAGTCCGCGATCCGGGCCCTCCGCAACCTGGTCGACAGGATCTCGTGGCCGAAGACGCAGGCACGCAGGTCGGCACCTCGCAGATCCGCGTCCGAGAGCGATCCCCTGCCGAACCGGGCTTTAGACAAGTCGGCCTGGCGGAAATCGGCGCGCGCGAAATCGGACCGGTCAAGGACCGCGCCACGGAAAGTCGCGCCCTGGGCGTCGCACTGACGTCCCTCTGCCTTCCGCAGGTTGGCGTCCGACAGATTAGCGCCGCGCAGCGTTGCCCCGTTCAGCCACGCGCCGAAGAGGTCCGTGCCCACCAGGCTGACGCCTGCCAAGTTGGCCTCGATCAGCATCGCGCCCGGGAGTGCGAGCCCCGACAGGTCGGCTCCGGTGAAGTTCAGACCTTGGGCGTCAAGCTCAGACAGGACGTCCTGGGAGTCGGGCGGCAGCGAAACGAGATAGGCCTCCAGCGCCTCCCGCGCTACCGGGTCGTCGGGCCACCGGACCACATCCTCGGAGGTCCGGCCGTACGTGGTCACTGGCCCCACAGTACTCGCCCCTGCCAGGAGGGATTGTCCGCGACGACCTGCTGCAACTGAGCCAGTCTGGCAGCTGACATGCCGTCGGGGTCGAGCAGGACGTTTTCTCTATCCGCCAGCGAATCGTTGATCATTTCAGTGAAATCCTGCGTGCTCTGGGGGTTGGGAATTGGCGTGCCCGCACCCTGCGAGGCAGTGCTGGGCCGGAGATCGGGTGAGCTCTTGATGTCCCAGCGCTGGCCGTTGCCGTCCACGAAGTCGCCCTGATCCTCCCCGCCCGGGCCGAGCTCCGGCCGGGTCAACGGCCCGTCGACCAGCCCGTCGGCCTCCGCCTGGACGGCTACCTTCGCCTCTTGCAGGGACTTGGCCGTGACCTGGCCGCCGTGGGCGGAATCCTGCGCCAGCTCATTGACGTACTGGTCGTATTCGGGGGTTCCGGGCGTCAGCTGAGGGTCTGGGGTGCTGGCGGGCTCGGCGGACCCGCCGCTGGTGTTGAGGGGGTCGACTCTGTCGTCGCCTGCGGCGTGGCCGCCGAGGTCGGCCGCGGACGCCAGCGCCAGGCCGGTGCCGGCCACCACGCCGGCGGCGGACACCGCGTCCAGGGCGACGCCGGCCGGCGCCAGG
>JASHOI010000610.1 GCA_030041195.1 Streptosporangiaceae bacterium
GTCGCCGACGACTACCGGCGTGGCCGCGTGTTCCTGGCCGGCGACGCGGCACACCGCCACGCGCCCTGGGGCGGCTTCGGCGCGAACACCGGCATCGCCGACGTGCACAACCTGGCGTGGAAGCTCGCGGCGGTGCTCGCCGGGAATGCCGCACCCGCGCTGCTGGACACCTATCAGCCCGAGCGCCGGCCGCGCGCGGTCCTCGCCGCAAGCCAGGCCCGGCTGCGCACCGGCTTTCTGGCCAGATACGGCGTGCGGACCCCGGGCAACGCGGCCGACATCGACCGCCAGCTCGACTCCGGCGCGATCATGATGCGTTACCGCTACGAGTCGCCCGCCGTCGCGCGCGACGGAGCCGGCGAGGCCAGCGGGGCCGACGGGGACTGGGTCGCCGCGCTGCACGGACAGGCGGGCACCCGGGTGCCGCACGCGTGGCTGGACGTCGACGGACGGCAGGTCTCCACCCTCGACCTGTGCGGTCCCGGCTTCGCCGTGCTGGCCAACTCGGATGCCGGCCGCTGGCGCGCGGCAGCCGGGACAGCGCACGCCGAGACCGGCCTCGACGTCGCCGTCCACCAGATCGGCCCGTCGGCGGGCCTGGCAGAAGCGGGCGTGGGCTGGCCGGAGCAGATCGCGCTCCCCGGTGACGGCGCGCTGCTCGTGCGCCCGGACGGGCACGTGGCGGCGCGCTCGGACGGCGGGCTGAGCCCGGACACGCTCGCGGCCGTGCTGCGCGCGATCACCGGCGTGACGCCGGCGCCCGGCGAGTCCTAGGACCATCGACCGGGTGCCGATCCGGCCAGCGGCCGATGCCGGGGCGCGCCGCGCGGCCTTAGCGTGCGACTACGCGCACGCGACAAGCCGTCGGGAGGAGCAGCAGCATGCTGGTGGTCGAGGTCGGCGAGTTCGGCGGTCCGGAGGTGCTCGTGCCGCGGCTGGTGCCCGACCCCGTCCCCGGGGCCGGGCAGGTCGTGGTCCGCGCAGCAGCCGCCGACGTGCTGTTCGTCGACGTTCTGATCCGGTCCGGCCTAGCGGCGGATTTCTTCGCGATCCGCCCGCCCTACGTCCCGGGCAACGGCGTGGCCGGGCGGGTCACCGCGACCGGGGACGGCGCCGATCCGTCCTGGGCAGGCCACGCCGTGGTCGCGCACACGGGCGGCAACGGCGGCTGGGGCGGCTACGCCGAGCAGGCCGTCATCGCCGTCGCCGATCTGATCCCGGTACCGGACGGCCTCAGCCTGCCCGAGGCGGGCGCTCTGCTGCACGACGGCGCCACCGCGGAGAGCCTCCTTGAACGCGCCGCCGTGCGGCCGGCCGAGTCGGTCCTGGTCACCGCCGCGGCGGGCGGAATGGGCGTGCTGCTGGTCCAGCTCGCCAGCGCGGCCGGTGCCCGGGTCATCGGGGCCGCGCGTGGCGCGCGCAAGCTCGAGGTGGTCAGGGCGGCGGGCGCCGACCTCGCGGTGGACTACTCCGAGCCCGGCTGGGCCAAAGCCGTGCACGAGTTCACCGGCGGCCGCGGTGCGGACGTGGTGTTCGACGGCGCGGGCGGCGGCCTGGGCGGCGCCGCGTTCGAGGTCACCGCCGCCGGCGGCCGGTTCTCCGCCCACGGCGTGTCCGATGGCGGCTTCGCCGCTGTCGACCCGGGGAAGGCGGCCCGGCGCGGGATCACGGTGCACGGCATCCCTCAGCACGAGCCGGCCGACCTGCGGCGGCTGGCGGCCCGGGCGCTGGCCGACGCGGCCGCGGGCCGGATCAGGCCGGTCATCGGGCAGACGTTCCCGCTGGAACGGGCGGCCGGCGCGCACGCCGCGCTGCAGGCCCGGACCGCGATCGCCAAGACCCTGCTGCTCGCCTGAACGCCGCTGGCACCCCCGCTCGGCACAGACAGACAGACCGATCTGTCTGCCAGCGCGAACGCAGAACGCGGACGGATAATTCGGTGGCGGGCGGCCGCGGCCGCGGGTGAACATCAACGCATGTTCGGCCCAATCCAGCCGCTGACCATCGCTGACCTGCCCGGCTGCCTTGCGCTGGCCCGGGACAGGGACTGGCTGCCCGAGGAACGCAAGTGGCGGCTGCTGTTCGATCTGGGCACGGTATACGGCACCCGCGACCCGGCCGGTGAGCTGGCCGGGGTGACGGTTCTCACCCGCTACGGCGCCGGGTTCGCGGTGATCGGCATGATGCTCGTCGCCACCCGGTACGGCGGCCGCGGCCTGGGCCGCGCCCTGTTGACCCGCGCGCTGGCCGACGCTGGCGGCGCGACCGTGTTCCTGCACGCGACCCCGATCGGCCGCCCGCTCTACGAGAAGCTCGGCTTCGTGCCGGCTGGGGTCAGCCACACCCACCTGGGCGCGTTCCGCGCGGACGGGCCGGCTCGCCCGGCCATCCCGGCCGTGGCTCCCGGCCGCTCCCGGCCGGCCGGGCCGGGCGACCTGATGGCCATCCGCAGGCTCGACGCCCAGGCCAACGGCACGGACCGCGCGCACCTGGTGCGGCGGCTGCCCGGGTTCACCGACCAGCTGCGCGTGACCGAGCGGCTCGGGGTGATCACCGGCTACGCCGGCGGGTACCGGAGCGTCCGCTACACCTCCATCGGCCCGGTGATCGCCGAGACCGTCGACGACGCGAAAACCCTGATCGCCGACGTCGCCGGCGCGATCGACGGGCCGGTGCGGATCGACCTCGGCGATCGCCATCAGCAGCTTCGGGAGTGGGCGGCGGGCCACGGGCTCGAGCCGGGCGTGTCGTCGGCCGCGATGGTGCTCGGCGGCCGGCCGCTGCCCGGCGACCGGGCCCGCTGCTTCGCCCCGGTGATGCGGGCCCTCGGCTGAGCCCGCCCAGCCACCGGCCCCCGGTCAGCCGCCGCAGCGGCGCTCGCGGTCCCCATCGATGTACCTAAAGGCTTGTTCTATGCGGCCCTTCGGTACATCGATGAGCCCGGGCACCCCGGCGGGCGCGACTGTTCACGGGTTTCTGTAGTTCGCGCGGCGGTTTTGTCCGGGTTTGCGGTTACCGAATGCGTGAGAAGTTGAAATGATCATGGGGAGCTGAGGGCAGACCCCGGATGGGGTTGGAGCGGTTGCCGGAGATGAGGGACGCCACGGATGCAGGACACGGACATCACCAGGCTCAGCGCCACCGAATTGCTCGAGCTGTACCGGCGGCGGGAGCTGTCGCCGGTGGAGGCGGCGCGCGCGGCGCTCGCGCGGATCGATGCGCAGAACGCCACGACCAACGCCTACTGCCTGCTCCGGGCGGACGAGACGCTGGCGTCGGCAAAGCAGTCCGAGCAGCGATGGCAGGAAGGTGCGCCCGCCGGGCTGCTGGATGGGGTCCCGGTCTCGGTCAAGGACCTGCTGCTGACCCGCGGCTGGCCGACGCTGCGCGGCTCGCTGACCATCGAGAAATCCCTGCCGTGTACCGTTGACGCCCCGGCGGTCGCACGGCTGCGCGAGCACCACGCCGTGCTGCTCGGGAAGACGACCACGCCCGAGTTCGGCTGGAAGGGCGTAACCGACAGTCCGCTGACCGGAGTGACCCGCAATCCGTGGGATCCCAGCCGGACGACGGGCGGATCCAGCGGCGGCGCCGCCGCTGCCGTGGCATCGGGCATGGGCCCGCTGGCGTTGGGCACCGATGGCGGCGGGTCGATCCGGATACCGGCCAGCTTCTGCGGGATCGTCGGGCTCAAGCCGACCCACGGCCGGGTTCCGGTCTACCCGCCGAGCACGTTCGGCACGCTGTCGCACGTCGGGCCGATGGCCCGGACGGTCGCCGACGCGGCGCTGCTGCTCGACGCGATCGGTTCCCCGGACTTCAGGGATCCGCTCGCGCTGGACCGGCAGGCGCCGGTCAGCGCCGAACTCGGCGCGGCCAGGATCGGCGGCCTGCGCGTGGCCTACAGCCCGGCGCTCGGCTACGCGAAGGTGGATCCCGAGGTCGCCACCGCGGTCCGGGGTGCGGTGACCGCGCTCGAGCAGGCCGGCGCGCTGGTCACGCTCGCCGATCCGGGGTTCACCAGCCCGCTGCCCGCCTTCGACGTGCTCTGGTACGCGGGCGCGGCCAAGATCGTCGACGACGTTCCCGAGGACCGCAGGGACCTGATCGACCCGGGCCTGGCCGAGATCGCGGCGGAGGGCCAGCGCTACTCGGCGGTCGGCTACCTGCAGGCGCTCCGCGAGCGTTCCGAGCTCGGCATCGCGATGGGCGACTTCCACCAGACCTATGACCTGCTGGTGCTGCCGACCGAGCCGATCGTCGCGTTCGAGGCGGGTGCCGAGGTCCCGGCCGGATCCGCCCAGCCGCGCTGGACCAGCTGGACCCCGTTCACCTACCCGTTCAACATGAGCCACCAGCCGGCCGCGACCGTGCCGTGCGGGTTCTCGGCGGCCGGGCTGCCCATCGGCGTGCAGGTCGTGGGCCCGCGGCACGCCGACGGGCTGGTGCTGGCGGCGTGCGCCGTGATCGAGGCGGCGCTGCCCTGGCGCGATCGGTGGCCCGGCTAATCACCGTGCGCGGGTAGCCCGAACTCGGCCAGCCAGCCGAGCAGCTCGGCCCGCGGCGTCACCGCCAGCCGCCCGCCGGTGAAGCGGTCGTCCGAGGTCACCTCGGCCACCGACCCGGCCGGGGCGGGACACGCCGCCAGCTCGGCGTCGGAGCCGAGCTCGACCTCGGCGAGGACCAGCCCGTGGCGCGGCGGCCGGAACACGTCGACCGCGTACGGCGGGAAGAACAGCCGCGTCTTGCCGAGCTCGGCGGCTGGCAGCGCCGCGAGCAGGTCGTACTCGGCGGGGGACAGGTAGAAGTTCGTGATCAGTCCGCGCACCGGCCCGGGCCGCGCGGCGGGCACCTTCTGGGTCAGCTTCAGCTCCGGCGCCGCCGAGCCGGGCGCGGCGACCCGCCGCAGCCTGAGCCGGGTGCCGGTCAGGTACCGATCGGCGATGTCGACGCGGCGCGCCCCCGCGGCGCGTGCCGCATCGGGAGGGCCGGCCAGCAGGAACCGGCGCTCCCGCTCGACGTGCGCGTACTTGTCCCGGTGGCCGGGGACGACCGGACCTTCAGCTGGGCGGCCCGAAGCGGCAGTGGTCATGTTCCGTCCGTGTGGTCCGGCCGGCGCGTCCGGCCTGCGGGTGGCTTTTTTCCAAAAATCCCACAAATGCCCTTGACATCGTTGCCGTAGAGGTCTGATGTCTGTTGCTGGGGGGACGTATCAGCAGCTGTGCGACTTAGGTGATCACGATGATGAAATCTACGCGCAGGCGGGCAAGCACCCCGAATCCATGGCTGGCCGTCCTGGCAGCGGCCGTTCCGGTCGCGCTGGCGATGGCGCTGCTGCCGGCCAGCCCGGCGGCCGCAAGCCGCGCGGCCGCTGCAACCGGCGCG
>JASHOI010000611.1 GCA_030041195.1 Streptosporangiaceae bacterium
TGCGGCGGCTGCCGCGCCCGGTGGTCCTCGTGCCGGCCCGCCCGGCACACGGCGACGCGCGGCCTGTGGTGGTCGACGCGTGGGTGGCGCTGCAGGCGCTGCGCGCGGCTGCCACCACGCGCGGGGATTCCGTGCCGGACGAGGAACGGGAGCATCCGGCGCTGGAAAGGGACACCGTCCGCAGGATCGCGCTGGAGCACCTGCTGGTCGGCTCGGCCATCACCGGGAGCCCGGCCGACGGTTCCGGCGGCGGCATCACGGCGAGCCCGAGCGATAGCAGCGGCGTCACCGGACCCAGCACCACCGACTCCTATACGTACACCGGCGGCGACACACGGGCCCCGGTCGCGGTCTGCCTCGACGCGCCGAAACGCAAGTCGGACAGAGAGTGCGATTCAGCATATGGCCGGCGCCCGGTCGTCGCCGTTCTGGACACCGGCGTCCGTGCCCATTACTGGCTGGACGTGACGGCGGATCCGCCGAATGGCTACGAGATTGACCCACACGGCTTTGTCGCGGTCGATCATGACATGCAGAAGGCCATCTACAAGGAGAGCGAGCAGGCGGCCTCGTCCGGTGACCTGCATCGCCAGCCGATCGAGCATCCCTGGGACACGCCGGTCACCGCGGACCCGCTGGTGGGCGAGCTTGACACCGACACGGGCCACGGCACGTTCATCGCGGGCATCGTGCGCCAGGTGGCGCCCGATGCCAGGGTGCTGGCCGTGAAGGTCATGCACAGCGACGGCATCGTCAACGAGGGCGACCTCATCTGCGCTCTGCGCCTGCTGGCCGATCGGATCGCGCATGCCGAAGAGGGCGACCTGGCCGGGATGGTCGACGTGGTGTCCCTGTCGCTGGGCTACTTCGACGAGTCCGCGGCCGACGTGGCCTTCAGCTCGGGGCTGTGGCAGGTCATCAACGTACTGCTCGGCATGGGCGTGGCAGTCGTCGCCGCCGCGGGGAACTACGCCACCAGCCGCAAGTTCTTCCCGGCGGCGTTCACCGAAGAGCCGGCCACGCCAGGCTCGCTGCCGCTGATCAGCGTCGGTGCGCTCAACCCGAACGGCTCCAAGGCGCTGTTCAGCGACGGGGGCCATTGGATAACGGCCTGGGCCGCGGGCGCTGCCGTGGTCAGCACGTTCCCGACGGACATCAACGGCAGCCGCAGCCCTGAGATCAAGCTGCCCGCACACCCCGGCAACGAGATGCCGCCAGACGTGTCGCTGCCAGCCGAGCGCGAGGCGCTCGATCCGGACGACTACGTGGGCGGCTTCGCGGTCTGGAGCGGAACCTCATTCTCGGCTCCGCTGCTCGCCGCGCACATCGCCAGATCACTGTTGGAGGGAGCGGTCGATCCTTCGCTCGGGCTGCGGCTAGACGTGCCAGGCGAACAAGCGGCGACGAGCAGGGCTCTGGCGGCCCTGAAGAACCTGGGCTGGCAGGGGTGATCGCGGTGGCTGACCAAAGGCCCGTGACGGTGCCGGCCAGCGAGCTGGATCGCAGCGCACGGATCGCTGGTCTGGTGAGCGCGGCCAGGGAGGGCAGCGACGATGCACTGGGCCAGATCGTGGCGGAGCTCAGCCCGCTGCTCTGGCAGGTCGCGCGCGCGGCGGGGCTGAGTTCCGGCGACGCGGAGGACGTGCTGCAGACGGTATGGATGCGTCTGCTCTCGCACCTGGACGGCATCCGTACCTCGACGGCGCTCACCGCATGGCTGGTCGTCACGACGAGGCGGGAAGCGTGGCGGGTGCGTGCCGCAGGGCGCAGGCACCTTCCCGCGGACCAGGACTGGCTTGCTGCGCTGCCCGATCAGGGAGCCAAACCGGAGGAGCAGGCCATCATCGACGAGCAGCGGCATACCCTGTGGGCGGCCATAGGCCAGCTCTCCCCGCGCTGCCAGGAGCTGCTGCGGATCATCGCCTTCGTGCCGCGCCCGGACTACCAGGCGGTGGCGGCCGAACTCGGAATGCCGGTCGGCAGCATCGGCCCGACTCGCGGCCGCTGCCTGTCCAAGCTCCGCGCCTTGCTCGCCAGCGACCCTGAGGGGAGTCCGCGATGAACCTCTGGGACCCAGGCGACTGGCCAGCGGCCGACGGGACGCTCGACGAGTTCGATCTCCGGCTTCTGGACGGTGTTCGCGAGATGTTCCAGAAGGCCGACCCGATGCCCGCGGACCTACCCGAGCGGATCAGGTTCTCCCTCGCGCTACGCGATCTGGAGATCGAGGTGGCTCGGATCGCGGCGGAGGAGGACCCGCGGCTGATCGCCGCGCGTGGTGCGGAGCAGAGCCGCACGGTCACCTTCGACAGTGACAGCCTCACTATCATGATCCGGATCGACTCGAACAGGGATGGGACGGTGCGCGTCGACGGCTGGCTGGCGCCGCCGCAGCGCCGCGAGATCGAGATGAAGACCGCCGCGGACTCCCTGACCGTACCCAGCGATGACCAGGGACGTTTCGCGTTCGCCAGCGTGCCCCGTGGCACCGCCCAGCTGGTGGTCCGGCCAGCCGAGCAAGGACCCAGCGGATCTGGGCGTTCCGTGGTGACCCCAGCGCTGATCCTCTGAGGCAGCCCCGGAGGCGCCCGCCGAATGCCCCGTACTGAGCCGCGCTCCGCCCAGACCGCCCGATCGCTGGCCCGCGCCGAGAGCCGTGCCCGCGAGGCGCGTGAGCGCGGCCTGCAGGCAGGCAACGCGGGTCGCCCCGCCGTCGGCGCGCGCATCCTCCGCGCGGGGCTGATGCAGTTGGGCTGGGCAGAAGATGAGATGCAGCCCGACGCCCGGCTGATTCCCGAGGTGCACCATGCCCTCGCCGCCAGGCTCCTGATGATCCTGGCGGCGTGGGAGGCCAAGCAGGGCCGCACCGAGTACGGGCTGCGTCTCCTGGACCGGGCCGAGGGCCTTGCCGCGGCGGATGACCGCGGAATTTTACTCGCTCAGCGCGGCCTGCTGTTCATGCGTGCGTGGCGGGGCAGCGACGCGCTGAGAATGCTCAACGATGCCATACCCCTGCTGGAGGCCAACCCGAAGGACCCCATGAACCTCGCCATGGCCTTGCTGAACCGCAGTTTCCAGCACCTCAACACCGCGGATATCCGGCGGGCTCGTGCCGACCTGGACAGGTGCCAGCGCATCGCGGCGGCCGCGGGCCTCGAACTGGCCGTGGCCAAGACAGTGCACAACCTGGGCTACTGCGACCTGCTGGCCGGCGACATTCCCGCCGCTCTGCAGCTCTTCAACGCCGCCGCGGACCGCTACCGGGTGACCGCGCCGGATTTCCTGCCCGTGCTGGCCATGGACAAGGCCCGCGCGCTGCTCGCGGTCGGCCTGGCCGGCGATGCCGCAACCGAGCTGGACAGCGCGATTGTCTCGTTCCGCCGGCAGCGGCTTGACCAGGATCTCGCCGAGGCGGAGCTGGCCCGGTCGCAGGCAGCGCTGGCCGCGGGTGAGCCGGCTACCGCGCTACGCTGGGCAGCCGCCGCACAGCGGCGCTTCCGCCGCCAGGGCAACGACGCGTGCGCTTGCCTGGCGGAACTCACCCGGCTGCGCGCACGGTCAGTCTCACCGCGCCGCTCGACGCCTATCGCGGCTGAAGCGCTGCTGCTTGCCGAGCGCTTGCGCGGCCGCGGGCTGCGCAACGACGCGGACTTGGCGGAGCTTCTAGCCGTCCGTGCGCTCCTCGCCGCTAGTCGCCTCGGCGAGGCGAGGGTACGGATCGCGGTGGTGCGCCGCCCTGGGCCTACGGTGCCGCTGGCCGTCAGCCTGCTGCGCCGGCTGGCCAGGGCCGAGCTGGCGGAGCACGAGGGACAGTCGGCGGCCGCGCTCGCCGAGCTCCGGGCGGGCCTGGCCATGGTGCATGCCCACCGCGGCCGGCTCGGCAGCATTGACCTCCAGACGGGCGCAGCGGCCCTTGGCGCCGACCTCGCGGCCGCAGGTCTGCGGCTGGCGCTGGAGCGCCGGTCCGCGCCGTTGGTGTTCGCCTGGCTGGAGCGCTCCCGTGCGCAGGCGTTCCGGGTCAGGCCGGTGCTTCCGCCTGCCGACCCGCGAGCAGCGGCGGTCCTGGCTGAACTGCGCCAGCTCAGCCATCTGATCCGCGATGCCGAGCTGGCCGGGCGCCGCGACCCGGCCATGATCACCAGGCGCGCCCGACTGCAGCGTGAGATCAGAGAGCACAGCTGGCAGGCTGGTGGCCAGGGTGAGACCACTCCGCAGGCCAGCCTCGGCGAGGTGGGCGCGGCCCTGGACCAAACCGGGCAGAGCCTGGTGGGCATCCTGGCCCGCGACGGCCGGATGCACGCGGTGGTTGTCAGGCGAGGATCTGTACGTCTCATTACCCTCGGCGACTTCGAGGCGGCCGCTGAGGCGGCCAGGCGCCTGAATGCCGATATCGACACCCTGGCCGGGCGGCGGCTGCCCGCCCGGCTGGAGGCCGTGATCATGGAGTCGATCCGGCATCAGACAGAAGTGCTCACGGCGGAGATCGTGGCGCCGCTGCGGTCTTCGCTCGGCGATGACGGCCTGGTGCTGGTTCCGGCGGGCGCGCTGGGAAGCATCCCGTGGAGCGTGCTCTCCGACCTGCGTGGCCGCCCGGTCACGGTGTGCCCGTCCGCGTCGTCATGGCTGGCCGCCTGGCGTCGCGGGCAGGCAGCGGCGGCCCGGCCGCAGGCGGGCCCGCCGCTCCTTGTCGCGGGACCGGATCTCCTGCACGCGCCCAGAGAAGTCAGCGCGATAGCCAAGGTTTACCCGGGCTGCCGCCCGCTGCTCGCGACCGCGGCCACCGTGCGCGCGACGTTGCGAGGCCTCGACGGCACTCCGCTCGCGCACCTTGCGGCGCACGGGCATCATGACCGAAGCAATTTCCTGTTTTCCATGCTCGACCTGGCGGACGGCCCGCTGATGGCCTACGACATCCAGCAGCTTTCCGCCGCACCAGGGCAGGTGATCCTCTCCTCCTGCGATGTCGGACGGGCGGTCGTGCGCCCTGGCGAGGAAATCCTCGGCTTCACCGCGGCCCTGCTCTACGTCGGGACAGCGACCGTGATCTCCAGCGTCGCCCGGGTGGCCGACGACTCCGCGGTGGTCATGATGACCGAGTACCATCGCGCGCTCAGGTCAGGTTCCAGACCCGCCGAAGCGCTGGCCAGGGTGGCTCTTGCCGAACCGCTCAGCCCGTTCGTCTGCTTCGGGTCCGGATGATCGCACTCGCTAATCTGGCTTTCTCAGCCGCAACGCGCCGGTTCACCGCCACGGCGTACTCCGAGACCGTGAGGGAAGCCGGTTGTTGCTCCGGCCGGATCGTGCCTCAGGCAGAGCGACCGCGCGGCGCCAGCCACCGGGTGTCAATCCGGCCGTGCCGCATCCGGCCCGCCAGGTGGATGCTCAGCGTCTCCGGTGTGTTGTCGCCGGCGTCCCTGCTGATCGCCACCCTGGTGTGCCGCACCGACAGCTCGTTGGCGTCGACCACCATGCCCGGCGCCAGGATCAGCTCCACGTCGCCGCCGTGCACCTGCAGCTCGATGATCAGCTCGGGTCCGCTGCGCACCGCGCTGGTGAGGTCCAGAATCACCGTGGACCACCTGGTGCGCAGCATCAGCCGGTGGGGCAGCGTCCACCGGCCGTCGCGGCGCACCGAAGCGTGCCGCTCGTTGATCGTGATCAGTTCGGCGGCCGGCTGGGCCGGGGTTGCAGCGAGCGGCAGCGCGAGCGCGCCGCCGCTGCCCGGCGCCGCGATCAGATCGGCGGTGAGCGGGGCCAGCGCGTCGATGGTGCGCGCGGCCAGCGCCGCGTCCAGACGCTCGTCGAACTCGGCTGGGTCGAGCCGGCCGTCGGCGAGGGCGGCGCGCAGCACTTCGATGACCCGGTCCCGGTCCGCATCGGACGCGCGCAGCGGAGGTGAGCTGGACGGATCTGCCGGCATCCGGCCTCCTCGGCGGTGGCGTGGTGGCACCGCGCCACCGGCAATCCACGTTATAGCGCGAGCCGGCGGCCATCAACGGGCGGCAGGCCGGCGGCGCTCTTGCTCCGCTGAGTTGCGCATAGTACAACGAAGCGGTGGGAAGACAGGCAGCCGTCGTGCTCTACGTGCTCGCGCTGATCGGCGTCGTAGTCGGGGTGGACGTCCTATTCTTCAGGCACGAGTTCTGGCCGCGGCTGTTGGTAAACGTCGGAATCGTCCTGGTATTCGTGGCGTGCTATTTCAGGTTCCTGAAGCGGCCTTGAGCGCACCCGGCGCCTAGCCACCGGCCGCCGGCAGGACACGACCACCGCCAGCGGCCACAGCGCCTGAGCGGCGCCGAAGACGCGCTCGGCCAGGCCGGCCTCACCGCCCCCGGTGATCAGTTCCGCTGCGAACCAGGTCACCAGGGCCAGCAGCACCACCACGGCGCACGCCGATTCGGCCGGCCGCAGGCCCCACGGCACCGACGGCCCGCGCCGCGATGCCCCGACCGGCCAGCCCACCAGCGCGGCACACCCGGCCGCCGCCCAGATCATGTGCGGCCACGGAAGGGTGGTCCCCGGATGCTCTGGGTTCAGGGCCACGAACACCCCGGCGACGGCGGCGGCGACGAGGATCACCCGCCCGGCCATTCTGGCCGGCCGGAGCGCAAACGCGGTGACGACATCACAGGCGCCGACCACCAGGAAGGTCAGCGTCATCACCCACCGGTCGGCAGCACCGACAGCGGCCAGCGCGCTGACGGGCTCGGCAACGGCGTTGAACGGGTGCGGCTGCAGCCCGGCGGCGACCGTCCACCCGGTGACCATCAGCACCGGGGCGGCAGCCGACGAGACCACGCCCCACCATGGCACACCGCGCACGACCACTACCGTAACCGCAGGTGCGGGCGCCGCTCCACCGCCCCGGCGGGCTGATCGCCGGGGGTGTGCGCTTCGGCCCCGGGGGAACAGAACGGGCAAGGGGGGCACGCTGCTGGCAGGGCCTGGTCAAGGCGGTACGGACCTGCCCGTTTCCGCGAGGTCAGCAAGGGTAGTGCCCGCCGGAGGCAACGGCCGGGGGAAGGGAGCCAATCGATGTCATCTCTGACAGCGTGGCGGTTCAGCAGCACCGAGGGGGCCGACGAAGCGGTCCTCAGGCTTAAGCGGCTGGATGAACAGGATCTCATCGACGTGCAGGACGCAGCGGTGATCCGCTGGCCGCAGTATGCGTCGGCACCCATGGCGCACGAGCATGTGACCCGTCAGGGCGGCATGGTCTCGTCGTTCGCCAAGAAGCTCAGCGGCAGCAACATCGAAAGCTCGACGGTCGACCGGGTGAAAGGCGACATGACGCCGGGAACCTCGGCCCTGGTGCTGCTCAGCGCCAACGCCACGGTTGACACCGTTGCGAAGGCGTTCGAGGGGCAGAGCATGGAGCTGATCCGCTCGGACCTCTCGGTACAGGAGGAGGACCGGATGCGGCGCGTGTTCGAGGGTTCGCCCGACCAGCCGCAGGGCCAGCAGCCGGCCGAGCCGCAGTAGCGCTCCGGCGCCGGGTCCGGGCACACGCGCTCCCGCGCACTGGGCAGCGCGGTAACTTGCCTGCATGCCAGCCAAGCCGGCCGACGAGGCTGTGGAGATCTACACCGATGGCGCGTGCAGCGGCAACCCGGGCCCGGGCGGGTGGGGAGCCGTGCTGCTCTACCGGGGCCACGAGAAGGAGCTGTACGGAGGCGAGTCGGGGCGGACCACCAACAACCGCATGGAGCTGATGGCGGCGATCCAGGCGCTGGAGAGCCTGACCAGACCGGTCCCGGTCCGGCTGCACACCGACAGCGTGTACCTCCGGAACGGGGTCACCAAGTGGCTGCCGGGCTGGAAGCGCAACGGCTGGAAGACAGCGGACAAGCACCCGGTCAAGAACG
Source organism: Streptosporangiaceae bacterium (assembly GCA_030041195.1). The sequence goes on from JASHOI010000611.1 coordinate 7,866, forward strand.
CTGACCTGTGGCAGCGGCTCGATGCTGCGGTGGGGCGCTACGACGTGGACTGGCTCTGGGTCAAAGGCCACGCCGGGAACCCCGGCAACGAGCGCGCCGATGCGCTCGCCAACCGCGGCATGGCAGCAGCGATCGGCGCGCAATCCGGCCGCTGAGCGGCAGTCGTGCTGTCATGGCCCCAGGTGGATATACGGCGCCCAGAGCATCGGATTGGCCTGGGACCGAGGAAGCGACCGGATGGCCTCATGAAGAGCCTCTGCGGTTCGCGTGCAATCTGGCCATCCGTGGCGGGTGAGCCGTGCGTAGACGCGGCAGGCGATGTCAGGAGCTATTGAGTCATCGAGTTCCCAGCAGGCGGCGATAATGTGGCGATAACCGAGAAACTGCATCGCGGCTGCCAGGTGGATGGCCTCGTCAGGGTGTTGCGCGCTGCCCTTGGCAGTGCTGCAGGCTGACAGGAATGCCAGCTCCCGTGATCGTCCAGGCTGGCGGGCCAGATCACCGAGCGTGAGAAAATTATCCCACAGCGCAAAGCCACTGCGGTCCGGGTTATCGTAGTTCACGGTGGCATGACACGCAAAGTGCAGCCACGAATGGCCGCGCAGGCCGCTCAGGACGGCTTCTCGCGTCGCTTTAGACTCGAGAAGCTGCTGATGACCGGCCTCTGCGGGAAATCGATTCTTGAGCGCCGCCATTTCTGTCGCGACGGCAGGAAGCGCCGGCAGAGCGGGATGATTTTCGATACCAACACTCAGCTGCCGCGCCCGCGTCAGCGCGGTGTCTGACTCTGGCGGGGCGAGCGCGCTCAGCTTAGTGGTGTATGAAGAGATAACTCTATCGAGCGCGCGGTCACCTTCGTGGTAAACGCTCCCATCCTTGTTATAGCGTCCTGCCGCGTGAAACGGCATGAAGCTCAATGGTCCCGCGGGGCACCACCATACCCGTGGCCACGGATCATTGGCATTGCGGGCGCGTGTGTGCCCGATCTTGACCAGCACCGGTTCTGTGATCGTGCTCCACAGCCATCCCAGAATTTCGATGAGGGCAGCCCTGTCTCTGCTTGCCAGCGCCCTCACCAGCCGGTCTGCCTGCGCTTTGGCTTCCTCGAGGCGGAGATTCAGGTCGATCACTTGAACGCGCGGTGCAGCGGGATGCGTGATGAGCGCGTGGCAGCCGTCCCTGCTGGGATTGATCATCACGACCGGCCCCCGGGCCGCTGGCCCGCGGGTCAGCCCGGCCGCGAGTTCGGAATACGGAACAGGCGCGAGGAAATGCCGGAATCCCGGCTTGGCCCGAATTTCGGACATGATCTCGTCACACTCCTGTGCCAGCCGTATGCGTGTGTCATGCCGACCAGAAGCGAGATCAGAAGCGACCGTGCTTTTCATTGCATCACGCGCCGTACTGCTCTCCAGCGGGTTGTCCATAGTCATCCTGATGGCCTGCAGGCGCTCTGCGAGCGCGGGATAGCTCGCGGCCAGAGCCGCCAAATCGCTGCGCAGGCTGAGAGCCTGAGTCCACAGTACCGAGCGGCCCAGCTCAAGCAGTTCTACTGCGCGCTCGGCAGAGCCGGAAAGGACCGCGGCAGCGGCTGCTTCGCTGGCGAGCCCGGACCAATAGGCCAACTGCTCCTGGCGTTTCTCGCGGCTAAGGCCATGCCACGCCACTTTCGGCAAAAGCTCGACAGCCGCCGCGTACCCGTCAGCCGCTTCGCGTATATTCCCGGTATCTGCCGCGGCATTGGCCCACATGACCGCGGCAATCAGGCGAGCGCTGGACGGTCCTGCTGGAAGCGCAGCTGCATTTTGCCAGCATCTGATCGCCGCGGCCAGGTCGCTGTCCTGTCCGGTAAGCCGGTATCGAGCGAGCAGGGTTCTCCCAAGATCCGACAAGAGCCTCGCGCAATAAGGATCCCCCGGCGACGACGAACGGGCTGCGTCGTGGGCGATGCTAATCGCTGCCGTCAGATCCGCCGCATTGCTGGTCCGCGCGTAACGGGCGAACAAAGCACCGGTGAGATTGCCGGTTATCCTTGCTCTCCCAGGATCTGCGGGCACGCAGGCAGTGAGCGCCTTCCACAGTTCGCCGATCGCCGAGTCCAGGTCTGCCGGATCGCTGCTCGCCGTGAATCTTGCCAGCAGCGCGACGCCCAGGTTCGACAGCCGCCAGGCATGGCCGTTGCCCGGCGCCGGCGCCGTGGCGTCACGGGCCAGCGTGATGGCCTCATCAATATCGTGCAGGTCGCCGGACAACTCGAAGCGGACTCGCAACGACGTGCTGAGGTCCGTCAGGCACGTCGGCCGTTGCGGATCGCGCCGGCTGCTCGCCGCCACTGCCTGCCGACCGGCAAGGATCGCCGCCTCCAGGTCATCGGCGACACCATGCAACTCGAACCGGTTCTGCAGCGCGTTCCCCAGTCCGTTGAAGGCGCCCGCGCGGCCGGCGCGTCCGCCATGGACGGTGCGAACGGCCTCCCGAGCGGCTTCAATCGAGTCATCCAGGGCGTCCACGTTCCCGGTCAGTTCGAACCAGGCTAAGAGCGAGGCAGCCAGGTTTGCCTGGGTTCCGCTTAGCGACCGGTGGTTGACCGGCGTACCGGCCACCGCCTTTTTGCCAGTATCTATCGCCTTGGCCAGATCCTCGGCATTCCCGCAACTCAGAAACAGCATATGCAGAAAGCAGCCCACGTTCGAAAGATATACAGCCCGCACGGGGTGTCCGTCAGGTACCATGTCGGCTGCACGCTCGAATTCTGCTATCGCGCGTTTCAGAGCGCCGATGTCTCCCTGATTCCGGAATTTCTTAAGATCCCTGGCTCCCTTCAGCGGAAGGAGCAGTTCACCTGGAGATTTACCGTTCTTATTACCACGCGGCATAGATGAGATCCTCAGTTCCATGGCGTCGCTGACAAAAGTGCTGCGAACAAGGGCATGCTAGTGCGGCAATCGCAGCAGCGTCTTGGAAATTTGCTGTGACGCAGGGCCTACCCGGATTGATAGTAAGTTTGCGCATATTTCGGCACGGTAGGTTGCTGCAAGCTCCGGCCCTTCCGTACCAGCGATGTCAGCTGGGCCGGTTTACGCGGTGGGGGCCACCGGGCAGGGTCGTTCCTGGTCAACCGGGACGAAGGGAGCTCTCAATGTCGCATCACCTCGACACACCGCTGGCAGCCCAGAACGGCCAGCTGTACATCGACGACCTGTACGTCTTCCCCGGCGACGACAGCACGGTCCTGGTCATGGACGTCAACTCCAACATCACCGGCGTGTACGCCCAGCCAGGCTTCCACCCCGAGGCCCGCTACGAGTTCAAGGTGCACCTCGACGGAGCCGACTTCGAAACCCTCACCTACCGGGTGTCGTTCGAGGAGCCGGGCCCAGATGGGCGGCAGTCCCTGCAACTGCATGCTCTCAGCGGCTCCGAGGCACGCGAGGACTCCGCAACGGGTGAGCTTGTCCTGGAAGGCCGCACCGGCGAGACGGCCAGCGCGCGAGGAATTCGGCTGTGGGCCGGCCGGATCCAAGATGCGTTCTACATCGACCTGTCGCTGCTGGCCATCGTCGACGCGGCGATAGCCAAGGGAACCGCGGCGGACCTCTCGGCGTGGCGGCCGGAGGCGGCGCGCAACAGCTTCGCCGGCACGACCGTCGAGGCGATCGTGCTGGAGGTATCCGACGAGCATCCGCTGCTGGGTCCCGGGACCCGCACGGGGGTGTGGTGCGCGACCAAGCTCGCCACCGATGCCGGCGGCTGGCGGCAGATCAACCGCGCCGGGCACCCGATGATGTGGCCGATCTTCTGGCCCGATGACACCGACTTCTCCAACCCGGCCAACACCCGGCACCCGTCCGAGGACTTCAACGCCGACGGCAGGCACGTCGGCGACCAGGTGGCCGCCGTTGTGGCGGCGATCGGGACCGCCGATGACCCGCGCGGTTACGGCGAGACCGTGGCCCGGGACCTGTTCCCCGATGTTCTGTCCTACGTGGTGGGAACACCGGCGGTCTACGGCTTCGCGGCCCGCAACGGCCGGACCAGGGCCGACAATGCGCCTGAAGCGATGCTGTCCCTGGTCACCAACACCGCCGTGGCCTCCGGGCTCAAGCCGGCCGCCACCCACGACCAGCGGACCAGCAGCTTCCCCTACGTCGTCCCAGCCTGACGCACCGCTGCGACCCAGCTCCTGAGCTCGCTGTGGGTAAGCGAGTCGTAGGTCACGTGCGCGTCGAGGACAGCACCGGGTGCTGACGGCACTCCGATCACGAACATCATGGCGGCCCGGGCGGACGCCACCCCGGTGCGGGAGTCCTCGAATGCCACGCTGCGCTCGGGTTCTGCGACCAGCCGCGCGCACGCGCTCAGGTACAGATCCGGTGCGGGCTTGGCACGTTCTGCGTCGTCGGACGACACGATGACCTCGAACAGGTCTGCCAGGCCCGCAGAGTTGAGTGCCGCGTCGACGAAGCGCCGCGGGCTGTTGCTGGCGACCGCGATCGGAATGCCTCGGTGGAGCAGGATCTCCGCCACGTCACGGGCGCCCGGAAGACCAAAGTACTCGGCCATCGCATCGCCGCCGGAGGCCAGTGAGCCGCCGATCAGGATCTGTTTTTGTTCTGGCCCGAAGCCGTGCCCATGTTCGCGAAAGATGGCGGTTTCCGCGCGCGTCCAAGCCCCCTCTGTCTCGGCGAGCAGGCCATCGCAGTCGAAGACGACGGCGGTCGACCTCAATGGGGATCCACATGATTCCGGCTCTGTTCCGTGTCCTTGTCCCGGCCCATGCCCGAAGCCGTTCGCGCGGCCCGGTGTGCCAGACTCTTGATCGCGGGTGGCGGGGCGCGTCCAGCCCGGGTCAGACAGAGAGGCTGATATGAGTGAGCTTGCCGACGTCCCCCCTGGCGTCGACCCCACGAGGCCGAGCCCGGCCCGGCTGTACGACTACTTCCTGGGCGGCACGAACAACTTTCCTGCCGACCGGGAAGCCGCGGAGTACCTGAAGGCCCGCATCCCTGACGTCGCCGACGCGCTCTGGGCCAACCGGGGCTTTCATGGCCGCGCGGCCGTGTGGATGACCCGGCACGGAATCCGGCAGTTCCTCGACATCGGGTCGGGCCTGCCAACCCAGAACAACACGCACGAATCGGTGCACAGGGTCGCCCCGGAAGCCCGCGTGGTGTACGTCGACAATGACCCGATGGTGGCTGCGCACGCGGGCTCGCTGCTGGCCGCCGACGGGACCACGTCGGTGATACTGGCTGATCTGCGGGAGCCGGAAGCACTGCTGAGCCATCCGGACCTGCTTCGGCTTATCGACCTCGCCGAGCCGACGGGGGTCCTGATGACCGACGTCCTGCACTTCGTGCCCGACGATGACGACCCGTGGGGCCTGGTGGCCCAGTACATGGCCGCGGTCGCGCCTGGCAGCTATCTGGCGCTCTCCCACGGGACCGACGATAACTTGCCGCCGAGCCAGACTCAGGCCACCGCGGAAACGATGGCGAAAGCCACCGCAAACGTCCACGCGCGCTCGAGGGCCGATGTGCAGCGGTTCTTCGAAGGCCTGGAATTGGTGCCGCCCTACGACGGCGCGCGGCCGGCGATCACGTACGCGGGCCTGTGGGGCGCGGAGGACCCCGACGTCGCCGACACTGACGGGTCACGCGGCTTCTACTGCGGCGTCGCCCGCCGTGGAGGTTCGTCGTGACCGAGACCCCGAGCCGCAGTGAGCAGACCCTGGTCGGTTCCGAGCGGCAGCAGCTGGAGGCGTTCCTCGACGACAACCGCTCGGAACTGGCTGCCACGCTCGACGGCCTGACCGAGGAAGAGGCGCGCCGCAGCCTGGTGCCCTCGCTGACCACGGTGCTCGGGCTGGTCAAGCACGGCGCCTGGGTCGAGCGCGTCTGGTTCCAGGTCTCGCTGCTCGGCCGGAGCCGCGCCGAGCTGGGCGTATTCGAGCAGGGCGACGACAGCTTCCGGCTCGCCGCTGACGACAGCATCCCGTCGGTGGCCGCGGACTTCACCGCCGCGTGCGAGGAGTCACGGGCTGCCGCGGCCGGTTACGATCTCGACGACCTGGTGCTGCACAACCGGCGCGGCCCGCTGACCCTGCGCTGGGTATACGCGCACATGATCGAGGAACTCGCCCGGCACGCCGGGCACGCCGACATCCTGCGCGAGCAGATCCTCGCCGTGGACCAATTCCCGGATTGAGCCGCATGACTGCTTCTGAGCGCATGATCGTCCGGCCAGGGTTGCTGCTTGATGTGGTGGCCGGAGAACTGCTCGCTGACCGCGCAGTCGTCATCGAGGGCGATCGCATCGCGCAGGTGACCACCGTTGGCGATGCCCCGGCCGAGGGCCCCGCCGTCGTGGATCTGCCGGGCCGAACGCTACTGCCCGGTTTGATTGACTGTCATGCCCACCTGGTTGGCGAGCCCGACGACGGCCACGGCTACGCGGGGCTGCTGGCACGGACCGGCGCTCAAGAGGCATTGTCGGGTGCCCGGAATGCGCGCGACACGTTGCAGGCGGGCTTCACGACCGTGCGCGACGTGGGCACGTTCCGCGCCTTTGTCGACGTGGCGTTGCGAGATGCCATCAATGCGGGCTGGCTGCCCGGTCCGCGCATGCGTGTCGCCGGAGCGTACGTGACCTGCTCCGGCGGCGGAGGTGACATCACCGGGCTGGCCCCGGACGTCGACGCGGTCGTGCCTTACGAGCTGCGGGTCGGGGTGGTCAACTCCGTCGACGACGTCCGGCGCGCGGTGCGGCGCGTGCTGCAAGGCGGCGCGGACCTGGTGAAGCTGATAGCTACCGGTGCCGTGATGACGCCCGGGGGGGTACCCGGCGCACCCGAACTGACCGAGGAACAGATCCGCGCCGCGGTCGAGGAAGCGTCGTTGTCCGGCGCGGACGTCGCCGCGCACGCGCACGGCGCTGAAGGCATCAAGCGGGCCGTACGCGCCGGCGTCCGCTCGGTCGAGCACGGTTCGCTGATGGACGACGAAGCGATCCAGTTGATGACGGACGCCGGAACGTTCCTGGTAGCGGACGTCTACTGCGGCGATTACATCGCTGAGGTCGGCCGGCAGCAGGGCTGGCGCGCCGACGTGCTCCGCAAGAACGACGAGACAACCCTCGCCCAGCGACAGGGGTTCACCAAATGCCTGCAGGCCGGCGTGCGCATTGCGTTCGGCACCGACAGCGGCATCTACCCGCACGGCCTCAACGCCCGCCAGTTCGCCTATCAGGTCCGCTGCGGCCAGAGCACGCTGGAGGCGATACGGTCCGCCACCTTGCACGCGGCCGAACTGCTGCGCTGGGACGACCGGGTCGGCCGTATCCAGGGTGGGTACTTCGCGGACATGATCGCCGTCCCGGGGGATCCGCTGCACGACGTACGGCTGCTGGAACATCCTGACTTCGTCCTGAAGGACGGGGCCCTGGTGCGCCACGGCACGGCAGATCTACAGCCCTAGGTCGGCGGCCTTAGCGCCAGCCTCGACCAGCGCCGCCGCCATCATGTCCGCGGCCCGCCCGGCCGCCGACAGCGCCTCGGACACCTCAACGAGCACGCCGTCAGGGTCGCCGCCAGCGGCTCTCGAGATCTGGCCGTCCTCACACTGCGCCACGAGGAACCGCGCGAGCTGCTCGCACAGCTTTGGCAGCTGGTGACCCATCAGCGCCAGCCGGCCGACAACCTCGCGGGCCTCGCCCGGACCGGCCAGTTCCCCGGGATCAGCCGCGAGCTGGTTGAGCGCCCGGAC
>JASHOI010000612.1 GCA_030041195.1 Streptosporangiaceae bacterium
GCGCGGGCCCGGAGCCGGCCTGATCCGGGCCGGCCTGGCCCCGGTGATCTGCGCGGCCGCGCTGATCGGGCTGCTGTCCGCGTGGGTGGCCACGGGCGGCGCCGGCACCGTCTCCCGGGTCACGATCCGGGTCGGCCAGGCCGCCGTCGCGCTGCCGTCCTCCGCCACGCCGGACCAGGCATTCACCTACCTGACGATCACCAACCTCGGCGGCTCGGACACGCTGCTCTCCGCGCGGTCGTCGGCGGCCAGCCGGGTGACGTTCGTTGAGCACGATGGCAGCGCGGCGGGCCCGGGGACCGTCATGCGCCAGCTGGCGATACCGGGCCATGGAACGCTGTCGCTGAGCCCGCTGGGCCTCGACATCGTGCTGCAGGATCCCGGCTCGCTCACCGTTGGCGCCAGCGTGCCGCTGGTCCTGACGTTCCGGCACGCTGGCCGGATCACCGTGTACGCGGACGTCACCCCGCCGGGCACTCCCTGACCCCCAGCGCTGTGCAGGGTATGCCCGGTGTGCGCTAGCATCTGAGGGTCCGAGAGGACAGCGGGACGTGGCCCAGCTTGGTTAAGGCGCGTGTCTGGGGGACACGAGATCGGGAGTTCAAATCTCCCCGTCCCGACTCAGATTAATTTGTCGATTAATTTGTCGGCGAGCCTTTCTCAGGTCATTTTGTCAGACCCTGCTGGTAGTTTGCCTGGCATGGCAGAAAATAATACTGACAGACGAACTTGGTCCGATTCTCAGTTGGTCGCTGCCGTGGCAGCATCCAGATCGTGGCGCGGCGTCATGCGCGAGCTTGGCCTTTGCGCGACGTCCGCCGGATCTATTAAGGTCGTGAAACGTCACACTGCCCGGCTCGGTTTGGATACATCGCACTTCTCCGGCCAACGGCGATGGTCCGACGCCCAACTGAAGCGGGCGGTCGCCAACGCGTACTCCTGGCCCGAGCTTCTTGGAGATCTGGGTCTACAGGGCAGCGGAGATGACCGTATCCGAGTCAAGGCACATGCGGCTCGCCTTGGCCTCGACATGCGTCGCCTGGTCGAGCCTGATGCCGATGCGGTGGCCGGTCCTCTATTCAAGCCCTATATCAAGCATCTACGCGAGGCGGGGACTGCAATCGCGACAATGTGGTTTTTACTGTGCGGATACAACGTCTCTATTCCACTTGAGCCAACCGTCTACGACCTACTGGTGTCTACGCTGGACGGAATCAAGCGGGTTCAGGTCAAGACGACGACGTATAACAAGGCCGGCTGGGCGGTGAGTGTGGGGAGGCGTCCGTACACCACGGACAATCGCGGGCCACTCGTTCCGTATGACCCCGACCTGCTGGACCTGTTTTTCATTCTGGACGGCGATCTCACCATGTACGTGATTCCCAGCCGTTGTGATCGCCGGGCGTGTCGGGATTCTGCTGAACAACTACTCCGAGTACGTCGTGGGCAGCGCGGCGTTTCTCATGAAGGGCACGAGTTCTGCGGCCTGACGACGGCGCGCCAGGCCGCAGCGCTAGTTGAGCGGGCGGGGGATCTGGCGGCCGATGTCGGACAGCTCGGCGATCCACTCCTCGTCGGGGTCGGCGGGGCCGCCGGTCGGCTCGGACCGCCTGCTCGCCACGAGCTGGAGGTTCGGGCCGCCCTGCTTGAGCGCGGGCTGCTGCTTGGATGGCTTTGGCGGCGGGGGCGGCGGGGGCGCGCTGACCAGCCGCAACGCCAGCGCCGGGCACATCTGGACCGCCTGCTGCGCCTGGCTGAGCAGCCAGGGCGGCACCGGCATGTCCAGGAACACCGGGTAGCCCTGGCCGTCGAGCTGCGCGATTTCCGGCACCAGGTGGGCGCAGAGCCCGTGCCCGCGGCACCGGGTCCAGTCCACCGACATGCGCATCTCGCCTTCCTTGCCCGGCAGCGGCAGGATGCCGGCCACCCGGCGCCCGCAGGTGCCGCGGAACAGGTGCGCGGTCAGGTCGTCGGTGAACACGTCGACGGCGGACACCACGAACCGGAACACGCCGTCGGGATGGGCGCACGCGCCGCGGCCCTTCACGGCGGCGGCGCCGCGGCGCGCGGTATCCAGGGCCTCCATACCGCCCGAGCCGTCGGCCAGCGCGTTCATCGCGCGGGCGATGGCGGGCAGGCCGAGCTTGCACGGGCCGCACTGGCCGGATGACTCCTTGGCGAGGTAGCCGACCACCCGCGCCACTTCTCCGAGCGGGCAGGTGTTCCCGCCGAGCGGCAGCACGATGCCGGCGCCGAGCGTCCCGCCGACGGCGGTCAGCCCCGCGCGGCTGACCGGCACGTTGTACGCCACGTCGGTGGGCAGCCACATGCCGTGATAACCGCCGACCAGAACGCCGTCAGCCGGGGATGCCTCGCAGAGGTCGAGCACCTCGCCGAGCGGCAGGCCGAAGGGAACCTCCACGACCGCCGGACGGTCCGCGGAGCCGCCGACGGTGAGCAGGGTCGTTCCAGGTTCGTCCCGGGTGCCGGCCGAGGCGTAGCCCTCGGGGCCGAGCATCGCGAGGACGGCGACCTGCGCGAATGTCTCGGCGTTGGACAGCAGGGTCGGGAGGTCATGGATCCCGTAGTCGCTGGGCAGGACCTTCTTGCCGGGCGGCATCGGGGCCTTGCCGTTCAGCGCGTTCACCAGCGCGCCGCCCTCGCCGACGACGAACCGTTCCGGCACCTGCACCACGCGCACCAGGCGCTTCAGGTCCGGTTCGGCCGCGGCCGCCGAGCCGATCGAGCGGGCCATGTCGGTGCGCGTGACACCGATGACGATCTCCCTGGCCTGCAGCGCCCAGGCGGCGACCAGCGCGCCGCCGAGCACCAGGTACGGCGACCTGAGCAGCAGCATCCGGTCCTTGGCGCTGCCCGGCTCACCCTCGGTGGCGTTGACGAGGATGACGACCCGCTTCTTGCGCTGCCGGGCCGACTGCACGACCCCCTTCAGCTTCTTGCTGAACGGGAACGCCGCGCCGCCGCGGCCGCAGAGGTTGACCTGCTCGGTGGCGTTGATGAGCTGATCGGCGGTCAGCCGGGGCAGATTGCCGAACACCGAATAGTGGGTGGTCAGGTCGATCCGCTGGATCCGGTCCAGCCCGGCGGTAAGACGGGCCTGGCCGATGCACATCGCATCGGGCCCGGGCGGCGGCGTCATGAGCCCTCCGCCCCGGGATAAGCCGGGTAGGCGGGGTAATCAGGATCTGGGTCCTCGGGGTACTCCCAGTACTCCACCTGTTCGGGCTCCAGCGCCTGGCCCGCGTCCTCCTGCTGCCACTCGTGCTGCTCCCACTCCTGCTGCTCCCACTCCTGCTGCTGCCAGGGCGTCACGTCCTGCTGCTGCTCCTGCCATTCCCGTTGCTGCCAGGGCCGCATTTCCTGCTGGTGCCCCTGGGGGATCGGGAGGTCCGGCCGAGGGGTCGCCAGACGGCGCGTCGCGATGGATGGCGGCTGGGGAGGAACGGACGGCGCCCGGGGAGCGGATGGCCGGGGAGCGGATGGTGGCCGGGGATTCGGCGCTGGCGTCCGGTCCGCGGCGCCGGGCGGGAGGGCGCGGGGCATCCTCGGTTCCTGTGGCATCGCGCCTTGTGGCATCGCGCCCTGTGGCATCGCGCCCTGCGGCATCGCGCCCTGCGGCATCGCGCCCTGCGGCATCGCGCCCTGTGGCATCGCGCCTTGTGGCATCGCGCCCTGTGGCAGGGCACCTTGCGGCATCGCGCCCTGCGGGCCACCGACTTGGGGCATAGCGCGCCCCGGGCCACGGGCCTGCGGAATCGCGGCCCACCCGCCGGTTTCTTGCCGCGCCATGGAAGGCATTGACGCCTGCACGGTCGACGAGACGTAGTCGGGCAGCCCGTGCGGGGCCTTCTCCTTCTGGCTGCGGATGGTGGCCACGAACCGGATCATCAGAGCCAGGGCGACCGCCGCCACGCACGCACCGTAGCTCCAGTCCACGTAGGGGTGAGCGACCCGCCCGGCGAGCAGGCCGTGCACGATCGACAGCGGCCAGGCGAGGTAGGCGACGGCGTGGATAGCGCGCCACGTCCCCGGCCGGCGCGAAGCGAAACGGCCGCGCGCGATCCCGGTGATGATCAGCACGATCACGAGGTCTGACGCGACCGTGCCGAGGCCGATATAGAACCGGCGGCCCTGCGCCAGGAATGGCACGACCGCGTCGATCACGTGCGACCGGTGCGCGAGGATCTCGAGCACGATGTGCGTGATCAGAAAGGCGAGGGCGCCGAACGAAACGGCGCGGTGCACGGCCTGGGCGACGACCCGGTGGCCAGGGGTCATCACGATCCGGTCCGTGGCCACGACGCCGACGCCGACGGCCGCGGTCAGCGCGATCAGCGCCAGCACACCGGAGTAGAACAACATGAAGTGCTGGGTGGCCAGGAGGACATCCCTGCCTCGTGGGGTGCCCCCGGAGGCGGCCGCACCGGCGACCACGACCAGCAACGCGACGATGACCCAGATTACGATGTGGCCACGCTTGGGTCCCTTGACCCGGGCCACCGAGAAGTTGTGGCCACGAGGGCGTGAGCCACGACCGGACGACACTATTTTCCTCCCGGAGGGGCGGCTCGAAGGCCGTCCAATACCTGGAAGTTTCCTCTGAGGATCATTACGGCCGCCTATGCCCGGTGATCCCTGCTGTCCCTCGCTGCTCAAGACGTTACCGTCCCTCATTACGGGCTCGCAGCGAAACCAGCGATAAGATCGCGTTTACGCACGTCAGCCGAGGGCTTACCGGGAACACAGCCGAGAGCGGTCGCTGACCGCCCGGCACGGGTATCGGATCGGCGTGAGTAGGCCACCTCGGCTGCCCGTATCTCCCGCATATCAACCCGCCGTAATACCGGCAGATTGGCACGGCGAGAGCCAGCCGATCGTTTGAGTTACGGGGTGACGGGGGCAGAATTGCTATTGCCCTGGACGCAGATAACGGGGCCAGATCGGGGTTGGGGCAATGACGACGTGGGGACCAGCGGGGGAGACCGGGCCCGCGGGTGATTCCACGCTTCCATTGCCGGTCGTCGATTCCTCGCCTGGCACCGGCCGGGCACCGTTCACCGACACCGTCAGCTCCGGCCGCGGCCACGCGCCGGCGGCGCGATACGGCCGCGCCTCGGGCGCACCCCGCGGGCCGAGTCGGCACCGCGGCCGCAAGCTGCTGTGGCGGACCGCGGTAGCGGTCGTGACGCTGGCCCTGGTCGGGGTCATCGCGTTCGGCGGGCTGATGGTCCTGACCCCGTCGGTCGGCAACGCCGAGGAACTCGTCCAGGCACAGGACGCCGCGCATAACGTGGTCTATCCCGGCCCACCGGTCCCGGCGCGCTTCGCCGAGTCGCTGGTGGCGACCGAGGACAAGCGCTTCTACGACGAGCCTGGCATTGATCTGTACGCGGTCGCCCGGGTGGCCGGCGGGTACCTGACCGGTCACGGCATCGAGGGCGGCGCCACGCTCTACCAGCAGCTGGCCAAGCTCCTGTACACAAACGGGAAGTCCACGGCGTCGGACGAGGCGGAGCAGGTCGCGCTCGCCGTCAAGCTCTACCTGAAATATTCCAGGCCGCAGATCCTGCAGATGTACGCGGACGTCGTCTATTTCGGCAACAACGACTATGGCCTGGAAAACGCGAGCTGCGGCTATTTCGGCGTTCCGCCCGCCGATCTGTCCTGGCCGCAGGCGGCGATGCTGGCCGGCATGGTGCAGGGCCCGACGCTGGACGATCCGCTGACCCATCCGGCCAACGCCCGTGCCCGCGAGGTGCACGTCGTAGACAGGCTGGTCGCGACCGGAAAGCTGACCCAGGCCCAGGGCAAAGCCGCGCTCGCGGTGCCGTTGCCGACCCTGGTCGCCGGGGCCGGCCAGGGCTGCTCCTCCTGAGCCCGCCAGGGTCAGCGGCCGGGTTCCGGGGTGCGCGGCGGGGTTCGCAAAAGATCTAGGAGGATCCGCGGCAAATACCGCACGCGAGCCTCCTAGATCTTCAAGGCGGCGGCGGGGGCACGGGACCGGAGCCGGGGCGCGCGCGATGATACGTCGCTGCGAGCCCTAAGCACCGATTTCTAGCTGGAACGGGCGTGCCGGGGGCCGTCTGGCCGCGCCTGGCCACCCTGGTCGGGGCGGGCGCCGTTGCCGTTTCCCTGGGGTCCGCCGTGGCCGCGCAGCGGCTCGGGCGGAACCAGCGCGGGCGTGCGCTCCTCGGGCCCGCCGGGGCCGGAAGGCCCGGTGGCCAGGGCCTCCGAGGGCACCTCGAGCTCGGGGGGCAGCATGTGCCACACCCACTTCCGGTACGACCAGAACCGGAACAGTGTTCCGATGACGATCCCGATGAGGTTCGCGATGTTGTACCAGAGCGCGCCCTGGTGGTTCAGCAGGTCCTGGATGATCCAGATGCAGGCGTACTGGATCAGCAGCCCGACCCCGTTCAGGACGAAGAACATCACGCTTTCGCGCGTGGTGCCCGCGCCCTGGCGGTGCCGGAACGTCCAGTAGCGGTTGCCGACAAAGGTCACGACCGTGGCCACGACGGTCGCGATCGTGATCGAGGTGTACTTCCCGACACCGAGCCCGAGGTGCAGCACGTCGGCGCCGCCGAGCGTCACAAGGAAGCCGATCCCGCCGACGACGAGGAACTTGAAGCCCTCGTGGATCAGCAGCCGGAACCGCTGGTACAACGTGCTGACGAGACTCACCTGGCTGCCTTCCTTCCCCGTATCTCCTCAGGACGCGCCGAGGCGACGACTAGCGAGGGTACCCGCTGCTGCCCGCGCCGTGGCGAAACCGGGGAAATCCAGGCATGCGGAATACCAGGTTTTTCCCTATGCCTGTCCCGCCCAGCGCGGCGGAAACCAGTTCAGGAATGTCGGTCATGACGGGTAGTGTCACCTGGATGCCCGCTCCCGACGTGCTGATCCATGCCCGCGGCCTGGCCAAGAGCTTCGGCGGCGCTGTGGCGGTTGCCGGCATCGATTTCGACCTGCACCGGGGCGAGGCGTTCGGCTTCCTGGGACCGAACGGCGCGGGCAAGTCGTCGACCATGCGGATGATCGGCTGCGTCTCCCCGCCGAGCAGCGGTGAGCTGACGATCCTGGGCCTCAGCCCGGTCACCGACGGGCCGGCGATCCGGGCCAGGCTGGGGGTGGTCCCGCAGGAGGACACGCTGGACGTGGAGCTGACCGTCCGGGAGAACCTGATCATCTACGGAAGGTACTTCGGGCTGCCGCGCCAGGTGATCGCGGAGCGCACCGCGCAGCTGCTGGAGTTCGTGCAGCTCAGCGACCGGGCGGACGACCAGGTCGAGCCGCTGTCCGGCGGGATGAAGCGCAGGCTCACGATCGCCCGGTCGCTGATCAACGATCCGGAGATCCTGCTGCTCGACGAGCCGACCACGGGCCTGGACCCGCAGGCCAGGCACGCGGTGTGGGACCGGCTGTACCGGCTCAAGCAGCAGGGCGTCACGCTGGTGCTGACCACGCACTACATGGACGAGGCGGAGCAACTCTGCGACCGCCTGGTGGTGATGGACCGCGGCAAGATCGCGGCCGAGGGCTCGCCCCGCGAGCTGATCGAGAGGTACTCAACCGCCGAGGTCCTCGAGCTCCGGTTCGACCCGGGGGAACACGAGCAGGCTTCCGAGAAACTCGCGGAGCTTGCTCCGCGGCGGGGGGTCGCAGCGGGGTCGTCCCCCCTGGGGCATCCGGAGAAGCTCGAAGCGGCTGCTGCGGAGCGGCTTGAGGTGCTGGCCGACCGGATCCTGCTGTACACCCGGAACGGGGACACGGCGCTCGTGGCGGTCCGCGAGCTCGGGCTGGAGCCGGTGACGTCGCTGGTCCGCCGCAGCACGCTCGAGGACGTGTTCCTGCGGCTCACCGGACGGCAGCTGGAAGACTGACATGACCTGGTCCTTTGCGGTGCGCGAGTTCCGCTACTGGCTGACCAACTACCGGCGCACCTGGCGGGGGTCGATCTACACCAGCGTGCTCAGCCCGGTGCTGTACCTGGGCGCCATGGGTCTCGGCCTCGGCAAGCTCGTCGACGCGCACGGCACGGCGCGCCTTGGCGGGGTCAGCTACCTCGCGTTCCTCGCCCCCGGCCTGCTGGCCGCCGCGGCGATGCAGGCCGGGATAGAAGAGTCCACCTACCCGGTGCTCGGCTCGGTGAAGTGGCGGGGCACCTACTACGCCGCCGCCGCGTCGCCGCTGCGCCCGGCCGACATCCTGCACGGGCACCTGCTGTTCACGGCCATGCGGCTGGCCATGAACTCGGCCGTCTTCCTGGTGGTGATGGCCGCGTTCGGGGCCGTCACCTCGCCCTGGGTGCTGGCGGCGCTGCCGGTCGCTGTGCTGACCGGGCTGGCCTTTGCCGCGCCCATCGAGGCGTGGGCGATCACCGTGACCAAGGACTCGTCGTTCGCCCTGGTGTTCCGGTTCGGGATGATCCCGCTGTTCCTGTTCTCCGGGACGTTCTTCCCGGTCACCCAGCTCCCGGCGTGGATCAGGCCGCTCGCCTACATCACGCCGCTGTGGCACGGGGTGGCGCTGTGCCGGTCGCTCAGCCTGGGCACCGCGACCCTGGGCGGCGCGCTGGTGCACGTGGGATACCTGGTGGCGCTGGCCGCGGTGAGCGTCGCGGTCGGGCAGCGGACCTACCGGAGGCGGCTGTGCGCGTAGCGAGGCCGCGCCCGGTGGGGGCTGCGGGTACAGGCAGGCCGCGCCCGGGGCGGGCTGCGGTCAGAAAGGGGCACGCCCGGTGACCGCGCCGTCGCTGCGCGAGCTTCCGCTGCGGGTGCTGCCGCTGCCGCTGCTGCGCACCCGTCGGCCCGCGCTGGGCGGCCGCCGCAGCGTGCACCTGCTCGAGCGGCACGCCCGCGCCTACCGGCACATCTGGCTGGTGCTGCTGTCCGGGGTCTTCGAGCCCCTGTTCTACCTGCTGTCGATCGGGGTCGGCCTGGGCAAGCTGGTCGGGACCGTGGCAGGCCCCGGCGGGCACCCGGTGGGGTTCACCAGCTTCGTCGCCCCGGCGCTGCTGGCCACGTCCGCGATGAACGGCGCCATCCTCGATTCCACGTTCAACGTGTTCTTCCGGCTGAAGTACGCGAAGTTCTACGACGCCGCGCTGGCCACGCCGATGCGCCCCGGCGACATCGCGCTCGGCGAGATCGGCTGGGCGCTGATCCGCGGCGGGCTGTACTCGATAGCGTTCATCGCGGTCATGCTCGCGATGGGCCTCGTGCACTCGGCCTGGGCCGCCGCCGACGTGCCGGTAGCGCTGCTGATCGGGTTCGCGTCCGCCGCGGCCGGGATGACCGCCACCACGTTCATGCGGAGCTGGCAGAACTTCGAGTACATCATGCTGGCGACGCTGCCGATGTTCCTGTTCTCGGCCACGTTCTACCCGCTGAGCGTCTACCCCCGGCCGGTCCAGATCGTGGTCGAGTGCACGCCGCTGTACCAGGGCGTGGCGCTGATGCGCGGTCTCACCCTCGGCGTGGTCGGGCCCGCCCTGCTCTGGCACGCCGCCTACCTGGCGGCGGTGGGCCTGGCCGGGCTGTACGTGGCGGGCCGCAGGATCGGCAGCCTGCTGCTCAGGTAGGGCGCCGCCGCGCCGCCCGGGCTCGCTTCACCCGCTGTGGGTGATGCCGGCGGCCGGGAAAGAGCGCATTGTCCCAGTGTGGGCCGCCGACAAGGCTGAATGGTGAGGAGCGCACATGGGCTGGATCTTCGGGATCATCTACTTCGTACTTCTGGTCACGCTGGGCGTGCTGTCGCTGCGCAAGGGCCACTGGATCATGTTCATCGTGGGCCTGTTCATTCCGATCTTCTGGCTGATCGGCGCTCTGCTGCCGCGACGGATGGCGCGGTTGTAACCCAGGCTGCCCGGCGCGCAGCACTACCGGCCGTGGAAGCGCGGCTCGCGCTTCTCCACGAAGGCCCTGGCGGCCTCGCGGTGGTCCTCGGTCAGGCCGGTGTGCACATGGTGCGTCACCTCGAGGTCCATGCAGTCACCGAGGTCGCCGGTCACGGCCCGGTTCAGGTTCTCCTTCATGTACCGATAAGCGATCGACGGGCCTTCGGCCAGCCGGCGAGCCCTCGCCATGACCTGCTGTTCGAAGTCGGCCGGCGGGAAGATGGCATTGACGATCCCGAGCCGCAGCGCGTCTTCGGCGGTGAGCCGCTCCGAGAAGTAGTAGAGCTCCTTGGCCTTACCGCTGCCCACCAGCCGGGTGAGGAACCAGGTCCCGCCGTAGTCTCCGGCGAACGCGACCCGCGCGAAGGCAGTGGTCAGCACCGCACCCGGCACCGCGTACCGCAGATCGCAGGCCAGGGCCAGCGACAGGCCCGCCCCTGCGGCCGGCCCCCCGATCGCGGCGATCGTCGGCTTGGGCATGCTCCAAAGCCGGCCGCTGGTGGCTCGCTGGTTGAGCCGCTGGCGATGGATGACCGCATCAAGTTGGCTGCCGGAGCCGTCGCCGCTCCCGGCCGCCGGCGGGGCGGCCATGCCCTTGACGTCGCCGCCGGCGCAGAACGCGCCGCCCGCCCCGGTGAGCACGACAGAGCCAACCGCTTGGTCGGTCTCCACCTGGGCGAGCACAGACCCCAGGGCCGACAGCATGGCCTGCGAGAAGGCATTCCGCCGGTCGGGGCGGTTCATGGTGATCACCGCGACGCCGTCGTCGATCTCGGCGCGCAGGTCCTCGGTCCCGGTATCGAGCGTCGTCATGTCATCCTTCCTCGCCGGCGAATAGGACACCGCCGATCGTCCGTGGCCCGCCGGGCAGCCCGGCGATCGTCACCGCGGTGATGCCCTCGCCACGGCCGGCCGGGGCCGGCACGAACCGCAGCCGCTGACCCGAGCCCGGCAGCACCGTCACCGCGGCGTTGCCGTCGCTGGCCGGAATCCCGAGTACCGCTGCCCAGCGCCGGGCCGCGGCGGGCGGGTCGCCGACCTCGATCGTCAATCCGGTCACGCCCCCCGGCGCGTGCTCGGGCGCGCGCCCCGTCCACGACGGGCCCGCCCACCTCCACGACTCCTCCGGCGCCGCCCAGTCCAAGGACACGATCGCGCCGGGGACGTCCCTGGGGTGCAGATGGGTGGCGGCGATGTCAGGCAGGTCGGCCGTCCAGACCACTCGCACCCCCAGGCCGGCCAGCCTGCGGCGAGCCGCCGCCAGGTCCGGAACCTGGAATATCGCCATGTACCCGCCGTCACCGCCGCGCCGCTCGAGGTACCGGCCGGCTGTGGTGTCTGGCCGGGCGGGCGCCACCACTTCCAGGAACGTGTCACCGGCCGCGAATACCGCGTTGGTCAGGCCGAACCGGCCCACACCCGGGTCGTGAAACGGCTGCGCCCAGCCAAAGGCCGCACGTAGCTGGCCTGCTACCTGGTCGCAGTCGCGGGCCACCAGGGCCACCTGCCGCAAGCGGGGTCCGGTCAGCACACCTCAACGATAAGAGGTCTGCCCGGTTTCGGCCGGCCCGGAGAAGTAGCGGGCCGGATTGGCCACCAGCATCGTCTCGATCTCGGCCTCGCCCACCCCGCGATCGCGCAGCGCGGGCAGCACGTCGTCGAACAGGTGCCCGAAGTGCCACGAGGGCGCGAAGGCCGGGATCTGGTCCGGCCGGAACCAGTCGATGTAGCACGCCGCGTCGTGCGAGAGCACCATCCGGTCCGCGTAGCCGCGCCTGGCCAGCGCGGCCACGGTGTCCACCCGCTGCTCGAACGGCAGGATCAGGTCGAGCCCGAACCGGTCCATGCCCAGCACGCAGCCCGCGTCGGCCAGCGTGGCCAGGTAGTCCAGGTCGGCCGTGTCGCCGCTGTGGCCCATCACCACCCTTGTCAGGTCGGCGCCCTCGGCGGCCAGAACCCGCATCGCCGCCAGGCCAGAACCTGACCCGGGGTGGGTGTGCACGGTGATCGGCGCCCCGGTCGCCGCGTGCGCGCTGCCGACCGCGCGCAGCACCCGCTCCACCCCGGGCGTGAGGCCCGGCTCGTCGATCGCGCACTTCAGGAACGCGGCCTTCACGCCGGTGCCGGAGATGCCCTCGGTGATGTCGGCGATGAACATCGCGGTCATCGGGTCGGAGCTCGCCGGCCGGCCCTGCGCCCTGCGGTACCGGAAGTAGAACGGCACGTCGTCATAGGTGTACAGGCCGGTGGCCACGACGATGTTGATGTCGGTGCCGGCCGCGACCCGCTGGATCCGGCGGATGTCCCGGCCCAGGCCGATCACGGTGGGGTCGGCGATCGTGTCGCAGCCCCGGTGCCGAAGCTCGTTCAGCTTCGCGGTCGCGTCAGCGACCCTGGCGTCCTCGTTCCAGGAACTCGGATAGTTGAGCCGGATCTCCTCGTTGAGCACGAACACGTGCTCGTGCATCAGCGTGGTGCCCAGGCGCGCCGTGTCAACCGGACCCCGGACCGTCTCGACCTGCGCCATGCCAAGACCGTAGCGTGGTCCCATACCGGCCGGTAGATAGCCTTATCCGGCACGGATGTCCCTGGAGCCACGGGAGCAGCAGATGGACTTCGCGTACGACGCCCGCACCGAGGAGCTGCGCGAGCGGCTGCTGTCGTTCATGGATACCCACGTCTACCCGGCCGAGAAGGTGTTCGCCGAGCAGGTGGCCGAGGCGGAGGCCGCGGGCCGTGGCTGGGAGCGGCCGCCGGTCATCGACGAGCTGAAGGCCGAGGCCAGGAGCAGGGGCCTGTGGAACCTGTTCCTGACCCATCACCCGCAGGGCGCCGGGCTGACGAACCTGCAGTACGCGCCGCTGGCCGAGATCACCGGGCACAGCCCGGCGCTGGCGCCCGAGGCGCTGAACTGCGCGGCGCCGGACACCGGCAACATGGAGCTGCTCGCCGAGTTCGGCTCCGAAGAGCAGCAGCAGCGCTGGCTCCGGCCGCTGCTCGACGGCGAGATCAGGTCGGCGTTCTGCATGACCGAGCCCGAAGTCGCCTCGTCCGACGCCACGAACATCGCGACCAGGATCGAGCGCGACGGCGGCGAGTACGTGATCAACGGGCGCAAGTGGTGGTCGTCGGGCGCGATGGACCCGCGGTGCAAGATCCTCATCGTGATGGGCAAGACCGATCCGGAGGCCGAGCGGCACCGGCAGCAGTCCCAGATCCTGGTGCCGCGGGACACGCCCGGGGTCAACGTCGAGCGCGGCATGCACGTGTTCGGCTACACCGACGGCCCGCACGGCGGCCACGCCGAGGTGGAGTTCCGCGACGTCCGGGTGCCGGCCGGCAACCTGATCGCCGGCCAGGGCGACGGCTTCGCGATCGCGCAGGCCCGGCTCGGCCCGGGCCGGATCCACCACTGCATGCGCCAGATCGGCGCGGCGGAGCGCGCCCTCGAGCTCATGTGCCGCCGGGCACTGCAGCGCTCGGCGTGGGGCGGCCCGCTCGCCAGCCAGGGCGTGATCCAGAACTGGATCGCCGAGTCCCGGGTGCGGATCGAGTCGGCGCGGCTGCTGGTGCTGAAGACCGCGTGGCTGATGGATACGGTCGGCAACAAGGGCGCGCACACCGAGATCCAGGCGATCAAGATCGAGACACCGGCGATGGCCCAGTGGGTGATCGACAAGGCCATCCAGACGCACGGGGCCGGCGGGGTCAGCCAGGACTTCCCGCTGGCGCACCTGTGGGCCAGCGCGCGTACCCTGCGGTTCGCGGACGGGCCCGACGAGGTGCACAAGCGCTCGCTGGCGCGGCGTGAGTTGCGAAAGTACAGCTAGACCGGAAAACAGCCAAGCAGGAGGAACGCATGACGCAGGAGTCTGGGCCGGCACACAGGGTCGCGATCGTCACCGGGGCCGCGCGCGGGATCGGCGCCGCGGTCGCCAGGCGGCTGGCCGCCGACGGGCTGGCCGTCGCCGTGCTCGACCTGAAGGAGGACGACGGCGGCGGGACCGTCGAGGCGATCACCTCGGCCGGCGGCCGCGCGATCGCGGTCGGCGCCGACGTCAGCGATGCCGGCCAGGTCGCCGCCGGGGTGGAGCGGGTCGCCGCCGAGCTCGGCCCGCCGGCCGTCCTGGTCAACAACGCCGGCGTGATCCGGGACAACATGCTGTTCAAGATGACCGACGACGACTGGGACACGGTCATCGGCGTGCACCTGCGCGGCGCGTTCCTGATGACCCGCGCCACCCAGAAGTACATGGTGGACCAGCGCTTCGGCCGGGTGATCAGCCTGTCGTCGAGCTCCGCGCTGGGCAACCGCGGCCAGGCCAACTACTCGACCGCCAAGGCCGGCCTGCAGGGCTTCACCAAGACCGTGGCGATCGAGCTCGGCCAGTTCGGGATCACCGCCAACGCGATCGCGCCCGGGTTCATCGTCACCGACATGACCGCGGCGACCGCGGCCCGGATCGGCATGGACTTCGAGGAGTTCCAGAAGGCCGCCGCCACGCAGATCCCGGTGCGCCGGGTCGGCCAGCCCGACGACGTCGCCGCCGTCGCGTCGTTCCTGGCCAGCGACGGCGCGGGGTTCGTCTCCGGCCAGGTGATCTACGTGGCCGGCGGTCCGCTGTGCTGAGCGGCACGGCGCTGAGCGGCGCCCGGTGACCACGCCCGCGGACCTGCGCGGCCAGGTCCGCGACTTCCTGGCCGATCACGACCCGGCGGCGACGGACCGGCTCGAGTTCCTCCGGGCGCGCTTCGACGCCGGCCTGGCCTGGGTGCACTACCCGGCCGGCCTCGGCGGCCAGGGACTGTCCCGGGGCCTGCAGCCGGCCGTCGATGCTGAATTCGCCGCGGCAGGCGCGCCGAATAACCGCCCGGAACGCAACGGTATCGGGCTGGGCATGGCCGCCCCGACGATCCTCGCCTTCGGCTCGCCGGAGCAGCAACGGCGCTGGTTGCGCCCGCTGTGGACCGGCGAGGAGATCTGGTGCCAGCTGTTCAGCGAGCCGGGCGCCGGCTCCGACCTGGCCGGCCTGGCCACCCGCGCTGTCCGCGCTGAGGGGGACCCGGCGGGCTGGGCGGTGACCGGGCAGAAGGTCTGGACCTCGTCGGCGCACCTGGCCCGGTGGGCGCTGCTGCTCGCCCGCTCCGATCCCGACGTGCCCAAGCACCAGGGCCTGACGTACTTCGCCTGCGACATGACCGCGCCGGGCGTGGAGGTCAGGCCGCTGCGGCAGATCACCGGCGAGGCCGAGTTCAACGAGGTCTTCCTGACCGACGTGGCGATCCCCGACGCGGACCGGATCGGCGCGGTCGGCGAGGGCTGGAAGGTGGCCACCACCACGCTGATGAACGAGCGGGTTTCGATCGGCGGGGGAGCGGTGCCGCGGGAGGGCGGCATGATCGCCTCGGCCGCGGCCGCCTGGCGGGCCAGCCCGCAGCTGCGCACCCCGGGCCTGCACGACCGGCTGCTGCGGCTGTGGGCCGACGCCGAGGTG
>JASHOI010000613.1 GCA_030041195.1 Streptosporangiaceae bacterium
GGGCACGGGGGGCGGACGCGGGTCCCGGTCTGCCGGGAGGCCGGCCGGCCGGGACCGTCCGCCGTTACCGCGGCGCGGTGCGCGGGCCGTGGTGCCGGCTGGCGGATCCGATGCGTCAGGCGTTCGCTGCGACCGGCGTGGTGTCCCTGGGATCGACGGGATCCCCGCACGACTCGCACACCAGGTGCGCCACGAGCGGATGCCCGCAGCGGTGCTCGAGAACCAGCGGCGGCCCGTCCTCGCCGGCCAGGTGCTTGTCGCCCCAGCGCATCAGGGTGACGATCACCGGGTAGAGATCGCGGCCGGCCTCGGTGAGGCGGTATTCGTAACGAGCCGGGTGCTCCGAGTACTGCCTGCGCTCCAAGACCCCGCTGGCGACCAGCGTGCGGAGGCGGGCGGCGAGCGTGTCCCTCGGGGCGCCGGTCCGCCTGATCATCTCGTCGAACCGGCGGTTGCCGAGGAATACCTCGCGCACGGCGAGCAGGGCCCACTTCTCCCCGACGATGTCGAGCGTGCGCGCGATCGAGCACACGCGCGGCTGGGTGGATTCGGCTGACACACGCCCAGTATACAGGGTGAGTTTGAAATCTGGATGCACCCTGATATGGTACATCCAGATTCCGGACTCACTACCTGGGAGACACCTCGTGAGCCTCAGCCCGGCGATGACCGCGGCCTCGCCAGACACCGCCCCGAGTGCCCGCAGGCTGGCAGCGGCCGTCGGCGTCTTGTCCCTTGCCGTGTTCATGTCCAGCCTTGACCTGTTCATCGTCAATCTGGCCTTCCCGTACATCGGCCGGGAGTACGCGGGCACCGGCCTGAGCTCGTTGTCCTGGGTACTCAACGGCTACACGATCGTGTTCGCCGCGGTGCTCGTTCCCGCCGGGCGCTGGGCCGACCGCGTCGGCCGGCGCCGGCTCTTCGTCGCGGGCCTGGCCGCCTTCGGCGTGGGGTCGCTGTTCTGCGGCCTTGCGCCCGGCGTGGCAGCGCTGATCGCCGCCCGGGTCGTCCAGGCGGCCGGTGCGGGCCTGATGGTGCCCGCCTCGTTGTCGCTGCTGCTCGCCGCCGTTCCGGCCCAGGCCAGGTCACGGGCCATCGGCACCTGGTCGGCGGTCGGCGCCCTGGGCGCTGCGCTCGGGCCCGTGATCGGCGGGAGCCTGGTGCAGATCAACTGGCGGTGGGTGTTCTGGATCAACCTGCCGGTCGGCCTTGTCGCGATCCTGCTGGCAGGCAGGGTGGTGCCGGAGAGTAAGGACGATCACGTCACGGGCCGGCCAGACGTGATCGGCGCGGGCCTGCTCGCCGCGGCCGTGGCGCTGATCGCGCTGGCGCTGGTCAAGGCGCCCAGCTGGGGATGGGGCTCGGCCGGCTTCGTGGGCCTGCTGCTCGCGTCGCTGGCCTGCGGCGCGGCCATGGTTGCCCGGTCGCATCGGCACCACTCTCCGGTGATCGAGCTCGGGCTGCTCCGCTCGCGGACCTTCAGCGGCGCGTTCGGGGCCTCGATCCTCTACTACGCCGCGTTCGGGGCGTTCGTCCTCAACTCGGTCGAGTTCCTGACCGGGGTGTGGCATTACTCCGCGGTCCGGGCCGGACTGGCCATCGGGCCGGGACCGCTCATGGTCCTGCCGTTCGCGCGGCTGGCCGCGCCGTGGCTGGCGGCCAGGCTCGGCGGCCCCGGCCGGGTGGCGGTGATCGGCTGTGTCGTGAACGCTGGCGCCCAGCTGCTCTGGCTGACCCAGATCCAGGCCCAGTCGGCTTACCTGACCCACCTGCTGCCGGCCCAGCTGCTCGGCGGTGCCGGGGTCGGCCTGACGATCCCCTCGCTGCTCGGTGCGGGCACGGCCTCGCTGACGCCGGCCCGCTTCGGCACCGGCAGCGGGATCCTCAACATGGCCCGCCAGGTCGGCACGGTGCTGGGGGTCGCGAGCCTGGTCGCCGTGCTTTCCCACATGGCCGCCGGCGACCCGCTGGCCGCTTACCGCCACGGCGTCGTGCTGATCATCGCGTTTTTCGGCGCCGCAGGCGTTTTCTGCGCCGCCCTGCTGACGGCGCGGCCCCGGCAGCCGACCAGTACGAGGTAGCGTTGGGCCGGTGAGCACTCGGGTCGTGGGACGCGGCGAGGTGAGCCGCGCTGCACGGCTGGTGTCGGTCACGGTCGAGGACGAGAATCTGAGCGTCGGACCCGAACGGTCCATGCGCCGGCGATGGACGCGTGCCTTGCCGGCCCGCATGATCTGTGGCTTCGTGACAAGCCGCCCACCCCCCGATGAAGAACGAGAGCTGATGGCCAGGTTTGGCATGACTCCGGCATAACAGCCGGCTTTACCGATGGCTTCGGTAGGATTTTGTCTTCGGCTGACGGCAGGTTGCCAGCCGACCATGTTCACCGACACAAGGCCGGAGCCAGGTGCACGTAAACCGTGAGGCGGCCGGATCCGCCCCCACTGCGACGCCGGCGGAGCCCGGCGCCATACCCGCAGGCAAGGCCACACCCGCGGGCAAGCTCGCCCGGGTGCGAGCGGCGGCGCGCCGGCTGACCGTCGAGCACCTGGCCGCGCTTGGGCTCGGGCTGCTCGTCGTCGTGGTCCACAACGTGGGCTACCTGCTCCGGCTGCCGTACTGGACCGACGAGGCCTGGGTCGCCGTCACCACGCGATTCCCCCTCTCGCAGCTGCGGCAGACAACCTCGAGCACGCCGATCGGCTGGTCGCTGCTGCTGCGTCTGTTCACCGAGCGCGGTGAACAGACCGGCCGGCTGCTGCCGCTCGCGTTCGCCGGGGCCGCCGTCGTGGTCGCCTACTGGCTGGGGCGCGGGGCCGGCTGGCGGCGCCCGGAGGTCTCGGTCGCCGCCGGGCTGCTGACGGCGGCCGCCGTGCTGCTGGTCCCGGCGATGCTCGTGCGCGATGACCTGAAGCAGTACACCGCCGACGCCTGCCTGTCGTTGCTGGTGCTCGCGCTGACCTCTCGGCTGGAGCGCAACTGGTCGCGCGGCGGGCTGGCAGGCCTCTCGGTGGCGGTCTGGGGCGGCATGCTGTTCAGCGACGCCGTAGCGTTCGTCGGCATTGCCGCGTTCGCGGCGCTGTTCGCCGTTCAGGTATGCCGGCGGGCCTGGGTCCGTCTGGCGGAGACGGCTGTTACGGGCGCGTGCACGGCCGTCCTCATGCTGGCGGTATACAAGGAGTTTGACGCCGGCCCGGATTATCCGGGGCTCAAGGCGTACTGGAATCCCTTTTACCTGCCGACCGCCAAGGGGCTGCACGCGGCCTTGGCGTTCGTGACATCGCGCTTCCACGCGGTTGGCGCATTTTTCGGCCTCGGGCCGGTCTGGCTTGCCGTGCCGCTGGTCGTCGCCGGCCTGGTCACGCTGCTGCGGCTCGGCCGGCCAGCGACGGCGGTCGCGGTCGCCGTCCTGTGGCCGGAACTGCTCGCGCTCTCGGCGCTGCGCCAGTACCCGTTCCTCGACCTGCGGACCTCGACCTTCCTGTTCGCGATCACCGCCGCGGTCGCCGCGATTGGGCTCGCCGGGGTCTGCTCTCTGCTCAGGCCGCGATTCGGGAGCCTGCTCGCCGGTACGCTCGCCGCCGTTGCGCTGCTTGTCTTCGTCGTGGGAGCCGCGCCCTACGTGCGAAGCCGCATGATCCCGGTCGAGGACGTCCGCGACCAGGTCAGCTACATCGTTGCCCACGAAACCCGCGGCGACGTGATCCTGGTGAACCTGAGCAGCAACTGGGGCTTTGCCTATTACTGGCCGTCCGGCGACCCGGCTCGCCGGCCGTCCAATGCGGTTGCACAGGGATACGAAGCGTATTTTCCCGATCAGCCGGGCATAGTCGTGGCGCGGAACAGGGACCTGGCCGCGATTGAGGCGGCGCTGGCACAGGCCCTGGCCCTGGCCCGGCAGCACGCCTGCTCCCGGATCTGGGTGGTCCGCACCCACCTCCTGGCCCAAGAGCGGCACGCCTGGAGGGTAGCGTTGCGTCAGCAGAAGCTAGCTCTCGTGCGGGCCGGTAATGACGGGCTCGGCGTGATACAGATGGGCGGTCCGGGCTGCCGATGAGCCTGGCCGTGGCCAGGCGGGTATGACCACCCCGTCCGATCCTGAAAGGCGCAGGTATCCCATGTCTCACGTTGCGGGTACGAACCGGTACCTTACCGGCCCAAACCTCGGTTTGGTCCGATAGTCTCCGCAGCCATGGGCACCCGAACGACCACGGAGGGCACCCAGCCCGGACAGCCCGGGCAGCTCACCGTCCGGCCAGGCGCCACGGAGCGGGCCGGCGGCCGTGGGAGGACACACCTGATCGCTGTCGCGGCGCTGACCGCGCTCGTCGCCGTCCTCTACTGCGCGTTCGCGCTGGCTCAGTTCTACACATTCCGGACCTCATCGTACGATCTGGTGATCTTCGACGAGGCGGTCCGTTCGTACGCGCACTTCATGCCGGGAACCTCGATCATCAAGGGCCTGCACAACGGGTTCGGCCCGCACTTCTCCGAGCTTGGCGACCACTGGTCGCCGATCCTCGCGGCGCTGGCCCCGCTGTACTGGATCTACAGCGGCCCGCAGACGCTGCTCGTGGCGCAGGCGGTGCTTTTCGCGCTCGCGATCCCGCCGCTGTGGGTCTTCACCAGGCGGGCGTTCGGCGGCGGCAAAGACGGGATCGGCGGGCGAAAGGCCATCGTGGCCGCCTATCTCGTGTGCATCGCCTACGCGCTGAGCTGGCCGATCGCGTCGGCCCTGGCGTTCGACTTCCATGAGGTGGCTTTTGCCCCCGTGCTCATCGCGGTGGCGCTGGAGCGGCTGCAGGCCGGCCGGCTGCGGACGGCCCTGATCGCGCTCGCGGCCCTGCTCCTGGTCAAGGAGGACATGGGCCTGCTGGTGGCCGGCCTCGGCATCTATCTCGCGGTGGCTCGCCCCCGTGTGGTGCGACGGCAGTTGCTGGTGGCCTGCATCCTGATCGCCGGGGGTCTGCTGGACACCGTCATCGCGACGTACGTCCTGATCCCGGCCTTCGGCGGCCGCTCGGACTACTACTGGGCGTACACGGCCCTGGGCCTCAATGGCCAGCAGGCCATCGTGCACCTGATCACCCACCCGATCAGTTCGCTGCAGCTGCTGATCACGCCACGGGTCAAGCTCGTCACGATGCTCTGGCTGTTCGGGGCGTTCTGCTTCCTCCCGCTGCGGTCGCCGATCGCGCTCGCGACGATCCCGCTGCTGCTCGAGCGGATGATGGCGAACCTGTTCGGCAACTGGTGGGTCACGTCTTACCAATACAACGCCTACCTGGTGATCATCCTGGTGTGCGCGGCGGTCGACGGTGCCGCCCGGCTCGACCGGTCGTTGCTGCTGCGGCGCTACCTCGCTGCGGAGCGTGCCGGGCAGCCAGCCACCGAGGCGGCACCGGCCGGCACAGCCGACGGCGCGCCTGCTGCCGCCGCCGATGCGGACCCCGGGCCGCCGGAGAGCCCGGCCA
>JASHOI010000614.1 GCA_030041195.1 Streptosporangiaceae bacterium
GCGGTGGTTACCGGCGGTGAGCTCGCCGCGGGCGACGACGCCGCCGACGCCCGGTGGGTCGCGGCCGCCGACCTCGACAGCCTGCCGCTCACCAGCGGCCTGGCCGGGTATCTCACCGCCTGGGGCGCCTACCCGGCGTGAGCCCCGGCGGGTGAGTCGCCGAGAACGGGCCGGCCGCAGCCGCCGATATCATTCCTCAGCAAGAGTCAGCCGGATGGAAGGCCAGTGCCGATGAGCAGGCGGCAGCTGATCATCGTCGTCGCCATCGTCGCTGCGCTCCTGATCGTGGGGACCGACGCCTGGGCCGTCCATCACTTCGGCAAGAACGCGGCGACCAAGACCTACCCCGACGATTACCTCAACGCGGTCGCCTGCCCCAGCACCGCGCAGTGCTGGGCCGTCGGCCAGACCGCGAGCGCCCCGGGCGGGAACACGCTCTCGGAGCCGCGCAATCCGCTGCTGAAACACGAGACGGCCGGGCACTGGCGCACGGTCGCCGTCGCGGCGCCGGGGGCCAGGGACGCGCTCGAGGCCATCGCGTGCCCCGGGGCCTCGGATTGCTGGGCCGTGGGCGGCAGCGCCTCGGGCGGCCAGGCCTTCATCGAGCACTGGAGCGGCGGAGCCTGGCAGCTCGCGGCGTCGCCGGTTGTGCGCGGCGGCCAGCTCGACGCGATCGGCTGCGCGTCCCCGCGCGCGTGCTGGGCGACCGGCGGCACGCAGGCCCACTCCGGCGTCACCGGCGACCTGCTCGAGCAGTGGAACGGGTCGCGGTGGTCCATCGCCACCTCGGTGGCCGGCGGGCTGCGCCCGCAGCAGTTGTCCTGCCCGGGGCACGGCTACTGCCTGGCCCTCGGCCTGCGCGACGGCGCCGCGGCCGCCGCTGCCTACACCGGCGGCCGCTGGACGGCGGTTGCGCCGGCCCCCGCACCGGCCGGGGCGGCAGGCGGGGCGGGCCGGGCGGGCTGGACAGTCCCCTCGCTGTTCGGCTGCGCCAGCGCGGAAATGTGCCTGGCGGCGTTCAGCGGAACCAAGCTGGTCACCGACGTCTGGGACGGCACCGCCTGGACGTCGGTGAGCTCCGCCGGGCTGGCCTACCCGGCCGGCCTGACCTGTTCCGGCGGCAGGGGCTGCTGGCTGCTCGGCATGACCCGCAAGTACCGCCCGCTGGCGCTGCGCTGGCAGGGAAACGACTGGGTCGCCGTCACCGTGCCGACCGCGCGCCGCCACGGGTACCTGACCGATCTGGCCTGCGGCGGCAGCTGCTGGGCGGTCGGCGGTGAGGGCGGCAGCCGCCGTAACGGCAGCCCCTACACCCGCCCGCTGATCACGCCGCTGGCCTAGACCGGGGTCTCGTCCGGCGGCCGGAACCTCGAGGTGCGGGCCAGGCCGGCCGCGCGGCCCCGCGCCGCGGCGGTCAGGGCCAGCTTGCGGGAGGCCTCGTCGATCATCTCGCCGTCCAGCGAGGCCGCGCCGCGGCCCTGCACGGACGTGTAGTACTCGTACGCCTCCAGGATCAGCTCGGCGCGGTCGTAGTCGGCCTGAGCGGGCGAGAAAGCGGCGTTCACGATCTCGATCTGGCTCGGATGGATCACCCACTTGCCGTCGTACCCGAGCGCCGCCGCCGACGTGGCCGACCGGCTGAGGCCGTCGGGATCGCCGATCGCGGCGAACGGCCCGTCGATCGCCTGCAGCCCGTGCGCCCGCGCGGCGACAAGGATCCGCAGGTGCGGATAGTGGAACGCGTCGCCGCCCGCGTACCCGGCCGGCTGGGCGCCGATCACCAGCGAGCGCATGCCGAGGCTGGCCATGAAGTCGGCGGGCCCGAACACCAGCGCCTCGAGCCGCGGCGAACAGCCGGCGATCTGCTCCACCGCGGCCAGCCCGGGCGCGTCCTCGATCTGGGCCTCGATCCCGATCCGGCCGGCCGGCAGGCCCGCGGCCTGCTCGATCTGGCCGAGCAGCAGGTCCAGCCAGGCGACGTGGTCCGGGCCCGTCACCTTGGGCAGGATGATCGTGTCCACATGCTGCCCAGCGCGCTCGATAACGCCGGCCACGTCCCGGTAGGCCCACCGGGTGGTGGCGCCGTTCACCCGCACGGACCGGACCTTGCCGCCCCAGTCCCCGGTCTGCAGCGCTTCGGCCACATGGGCCCGCGCCTCGTCTTTCGCATCCGGCGCGACCGAGTCTTCCAGGTCGAGTAGGACCTGATCAGCGTAAAGGCCCATGGCCTTAGCCAGGAATCTCGGACTACTGCCAGGCACCGACAGACAGGACCGCCTGGGCCGGGTCATCGGCCTCCCCATCCGCTCATCTGCGCCCTCGCCTCGTACAACAGCACCGCCGCGGACACCGCGACGTTCAGCGAGTCCGCGGAGCCCAGCATAGGAATCCCGATCCGCCGGAAGCCGGCCGCCTGCCACGGCGGCGAGATCCCGTACCGCTCGCTGCCCACGACCAGCGCGGTGCGCCCGGTGTAGGCGCAGCCGCGGTAGTTCTCGCTGTCGTCGGTGTCGGCCAGGTACACCGTGAAGCCGTGCCGCTTCAGCCACGCGATCGCGTCGGGCACCGCGTCGAACTCGACAGCCGGCACCCTGATGCTCATCCCCTGGCTGCTGCGCAGCACCTTGGGGTGGGTCAGCCTGGTCCGGCGGTTGGTCAGCACCAGGCAGTCGGCCGCGCACGCGTCGGCCGTCCGGATCAGCGTGCCGAGGTTTCCCGGGATCTCGATCCCGTCGATCACCAGGACCAATGCACTGGGCCCGAACGTGACGTCATCGGGGTCGGTGTCGGGGAGCCGGGCGATCGAGATCAGGCCGTCCGGGTTCGGCCGCTCGGCCAGGTAGGCCAGGGTCTTGTCGGAGATCCGGTAGGCCCGGCGGGCCCGGGCGGCCAGCTGCGAGCTGCGCGTCCTCGCCTCGTCGGAGTACGCCGCCTCGGGGCACCACAGGAAGGTGTCGATGGTCACACCAGCCTCAAGAACCACATTGTTCTCGAACAGCCCCTCGGCCACGAACGTGCGCCGCGGAATCCCGGTGCGGTTGCGCTGGATGTCCCGGACCAGCTCCGCCGCCGGGTGCCGCCGGCCGACCTGCTGCAACTCCGCCATGCACGGCATCATCTCGCCGCCGGGCCGCCGCGGCCCGCCCGGTACCCCCACCCCCAAGGGTCTTTCCTTACGGCAAGGGCCGGCGTTCATTTCGACGGGTTGCGGGCTGCTCAATAGCATGGGTCCCATGGCTACCCCGTCGGCGCTGTCGTCGCCGCCCACGATAGATGAGGTCACCCAGGCGCTCGCCGGTGTCAGCGACCCGGAGATCCACCGCCCGATCACCGAACTCGGCATGGTCAAAGACGTGCAAATCGGTGCAGATGGGTCCGTTCGGGTCGACGTCTGGCTGACCGTCGCCGGCTGCCCGCTGCGCGGCACGATCACCCGCGACGTCACGGCCGCGGTGAGCAAGCTCGACGGGGTTTCCCGGGTACGCGTTGAGCTCGACGTGATGAGCGAGGAGCAGCGGTCCGCCCTGCAGGCCAAGCTCAGGGGCGGCGCTCCGGCGCGCGTCATCCCGTTCGGCAAGCCGGACTCGCTGACCAAGGTTTACGCGATCGCCAGCGGCAAGGGCGGCGTCGGCAAGTCGTCGGTGACGGTCAACCTGGCCGCGGCCCTGGCCGCCGCCGGGCAGAAGGTGGGCCTGCTCGACGCCGACATCTACGGCCACTCGGTGCCGCGGATGCTCGGCGTGACCGGGCGGCCAACCAAGGTCGAGCAGATGATCATGCCGCCGGAAGCGAACGGCGTGCGCGCGATCTCTGCCGGGATGATGAAGCACGGGAACGAGCCGCTGCCGATGCGCGGGCCGATCCTGCACCGCCTGCTCGAGCAGTTCCTCGCCGACGTGTGGTGGGGCGACCTTGACGCGCTGCTGCTGGACCTGCCGCCGGGCACCGGCGACGTCGCGATCTCGGCCGGCCAGCTGATCCCCGGCTCCGAGATGATCGTGGTCACCACCCCCCAGCTCGCCTCGGCCGAGGTGGCGGAGCGGGCCGGCTCGCTCGCGAACCAGCTGCACCAGCGGGTGGTTGGCGTGATCGAGAACATGTCGTACCTGCCGTGCCCGCACTGCGGCGAGCGGGTGGACGTGTTCGGGTCGGGCGGCGGCGCGTCGGTCGCCGGAACGCTGAGCCGGATCGTCGGGGCGCCGGTTCCGGTGCTCGGCCAGGTGCCGATCGACGTGCGGCTGCGGGAGGCCGGGGACAACGGAACGCCGCTCGTGCTGGCCAGCCCGGACTCGCCCGCCGCGCTCGAGCTCACCAGGATCGCCGAGGGCCTGGCCGGAAAGTCCCGGGGCCTGGCCGGGCGCCCGCTCGGCCTTACCCCGGTCTGACCGTACGTCTGCTCGCTCGCCGTACTCGCGCCTCTAGCGCGCGGGGCGGCGGTCTTCGGGGGCGGCGCTCTTCGGGGGCGGCGCTCTTCCGGGGCGGCGCTCTTCCGGGGCCGGAGTTCGCCCGGGGCGGAGTTCGCCCGCGGGCGTCAGGTGGCCTCGGAGTCGTACGGCGGCGGCTCCGCTGACGCCATCGGCGCGACTCCGTCGGCCGGGGAGAGCGCGGCCTGGGGTTCCTGTGCCGCCGCGGTCCCGGAGTTGCCGTTCCCGTTACCGTTCCCGTCGAACTCGTCCCAGAGGTGCTTGCGCACGAAGTTCTTCGGGTGCAGTTCGGTGATGTCGAAGTCGCGGAACTCCGGGCCGAGACCCTCCTGCAGGTCGGCCTTTGCGGCCTCGGCGATGCGGCGCAGGTCACGCAGGGCCCGTCCGGCCTGGCCTGCGATCTTCGGCAGCTGGTCCGGGCCGAAGATGATCAGCGCCAGCACAGCGAGAACGAGGATCTTCTCGATGGACAGGTCGAACACGGGAGCGCTCCAGCGTTATCAGAACTCACGGAGGGGTTCGCTGACTCCCAATGTAGACCGTATCGCCCCTCACCATGAACCCCACCGCCCGCCGCCGCTCCGCACCACCCCGGCCCGCGCGTCCCGCGCACCATGATCATTTCAACTCTTCACGCGGTCGGTGACCGCAAAACGGATGAAAGCGGGGCACCCGAGTGACCGAAAGCGTGATAGGTGAGGCCGCGCGGCGGCAGTCGTTACGTTGCGGTTGCCGGTAATGACTCAGCGGAGCCGAGGGTGAGGGTTGTGGTGTGGGGGGTGCCGTAGCGGAGGTAGGTGAGGCTCACGTGGGTGTTGGGTTGCTGGGAGCGGATCGCGTCCAGGAGGGTTGTCGCGTCGTTGACGGGCTGGCCGGCGAACCGGATGATGACGTCGCCGGGCTGCAGGCCAGCCTGGGCCGCGGGGCCGCCGGGGGTGACCGACGGGGTTCCGTGCGACACGGCGATCTGCGCGCCGTTGCCGGTGTAGTCGGTGTTGATGACCGCGCCGATCACGGAGTGCGCGGCCCGGCCGGTCTGGATGAGTTCCGTTGCGACAGTGCGCACCTGGTTGATCGGGATCGCGAAGCCAAGACCGATGTTGCCGCCCTGCACCCCGCTGACCGGGTCCCCGCCGAGCGTGTCGATCTCCGCGTTCACCCCGATGACCTGGCCCTGCGCGTT
Organism: Streptosporangiaceae bacterium; assembly: GCA_030041195.1. The sequence goes on from JASHOI010000614.1 coordinate 5,608, forward strand.
CACCAGCGGCCCGCCCGAATTCCCGGGGTTGATCGGGGCATCGGTCTGGATTGCGTCGTAATACACCTGGACAGCGTTGCTCGCGCTGTCGATGCTCGGCTGGACCGGCCGGTTCACCGCGCTGATGATGCCGCTGGTCACGGTGTTGGCAAGGCCGAGAGGCGAGCCGACGGCGACGACTGGATCGCCGACCTCGGCGCTCGCGGAGTTCCCGAGCGTCAGCGCGGGGAGGCGAACCGGCTGCGCCAGCCTCAGCACGGCCACGTCCGAATACGGGTCGGCGCCGACCAGCCGCGCGGCCGCGGTCTGCCCGCTGTTGAAGACAACCTGCAGCGAGGCGTGATTCACGGCCCCGTCGAGGGTGACCACATGATTGTTGGTGATGATGTAGCCGCCGCTGATGATGAAGCCCGAGCCGGTGCCCTCATCGCCGTTTACCTTGATCATGACCACGCTCGGCAGCACCCGCGCGGCGATGCCCGCGACCGAATCCGCCGGCCGGTTGGTCAGCGCGGGAGGCACCGTGCCCAGGCTGTAGGTCGGCTGCGTCCCCATGAGCGGCCGGGAGCCGACGAACCCGCCGATCAAGCCTCCGGCCACCGCAGACGTCACCGCGATGGCCAGGATGACGATCAGCAGCCGGGATCCGGCCAGCCTGCTCTCCGGTGCGCTCTGCACCGGCGGCTTGGGGTCGTGGTCCGGCGGGGCGCCGTGCGGTCCGGCCGGGCCATTGAGCTCGAGCCAATATGACAAATCCGCCGGGTAAGGCGGATTCGCGGCTTGGGTGGCGGCGTCGCCGGGCGGATGCGCGGTTCCGGCCGCGCCAGGCGGGGCTGCCTGGTCAGCCTCGTCACCCGGAGCCGGGCCAAGCGCACTGGCCGGAGCCGCTGACTCAACCGCGCCGCCTGGAGCAGGGCCAACCGCACTGGCCTGCGCCGGATTTGCCGGACCGAGCGCCCCCTCGCGCACAGACCCGTCGGACATCGTGCGCCTCCCCCGAGGCGGCCTCCCCATTTGCTGCTGCCACGGCCGCCGCTCCAGGCATACATTTCCCAGAGCCGGACGTGATAGGCCTAATCAGTGCAACGGGTTGAGCCACGACGCGAGCCGGCGGAAACCGATGGCCATCCGCTCCCAGAATCCTGGCCGGGTGGGGTTTGGCATCGCGGCGACCACCTGGCCGACCACTTCCACGGGCGCGTCAGCGACCACGGTGTACACGAACCCGCCTGAAGACCAGGCAAAGCTGCGCTCGTCGGGATCGACCGAATAGACGGTCTGCCCGCGCATGCCGATCTGCCGCCAGCCCGGCATCGGCTTGCCCAGCTGGCCGCGCTGGACAAAAACGGATATCACGGCCAGGCCGTCGGAATACGAGAGATCAATCACACGGCCGGAACGCGCCGAGGTCTCCGTCGCGGCGAAGAGCGCCAGGTTGCCCGGCAGCTGGGCGGGCAGCGGCCAGCCCTTGGCGCGCAGCGCCGTCAGCGTGGCCTCATCCAGACGAGCGGTCCAGGGCGTGCCGGCCGGCGTGGGCATGGCGCCAAGCCCACTGGTTCCCAGCTGGAGGTTGATGAAGGAGTCCTCGCTGATCATGTGCGAGCCGCCGGTGAAGATCTCCCGGCGCAGCGGGAGCTTTGTCGCCGCGTCGAGCCAGAACCGCGCGGCCAGGCCGTTGCTGCCGGGGCGCCGGACCTCGACCACCAGCGCCGAGCGGCCGGCCGCCGATCCGCGCCCCACGTAAGCGATCCGGTAGTTGGACTGGAGCAAGACCAGGAGCTCGTTCGAGACGCCAAGGATCCCGTCCGGATCCTGGTCGTCAGCGGGGCTGGCCGGTGGCGCCGCGCCGACCGCGTTAGCCGGGCCGTTGCCCGGCACGGCGTTGGTCGCCTGCACCAGGGTCACCCGGCCGGGCTGGTGCCATACGTCGACCACGGATGCGCTGGTCTCGCCCGGGCCCCACCACAGCACGGCCTGTTCGCCGCGGTACGAGGTTGCCTGGCAGGCCGTCGCGGCCTCCTTGAGCAGCCGCAACCCGGCGTTGCCGGCCGGCGTTTGCATCGGGCGCGCGAGCCGCAGCTGGCCGCCCGCCAGGCCCGGGAGCTTGATCACCGATGGCCCGGCCGGCCCGTCCGCCAAGGCCAGCCCGGCCACGCCCGACCCCAGCAGGCCGAGTATCGTGGCCAGGCCGACGATGCGCCAGCCAGACACCACCGAATGGCTCACGGCACGTGCGACGGCGCGGTCTTGCTGGGGCGCGAGCCGGGTCGGACTGGGCTCGCGGGGACGATGCCGGTTGTCAGATCGTGCTCCAGCACATACATGTCGACCGCCGGCGTCACCCTTGGCTCGGGCTGTTCGCCGCCGCCACCGCCGGCCAGAAAAGCCGCGGCGCCCACGCCAACCAGAACGACCGCCGTGGCACCGAAGGCCACGTACCAGGAAGGCCGCAGCTCACGACCACCCTGGGGCGAGTACGAGCCGGCTGGCAACCGGGACCACCGAGCCTGACCGCCCTGCAGGGCCGCACCGCTCGGTTGCGCCAGCCCCATCAGGCGGCGGGTAAGTCCCGAGTCGGCTGCCGCCTCGCCCAGAGCGTTCATCCGCCGCTTCAGGGTTCGCAGCGCGACGGCATCCTCACGGCATGAGTCGCATCTAGCCAGATGCACCAGCACCCGGTCGCGTTCGGCGTCATCGAGCTCTCCGTCGATGAGGGCGGAGAGGCGATGCCCAAGATGGCTCATGCCTGCCCCCCCGGTGCGAGCCTGGCGGCCACCGGGGCACGCTGCGCCGGGACCCCCGTCTCGCCAAGGCGCCGCGGGCGCCGGTGCTCAAGTGCCGCGCGCAGCTGTGCCCTGCCGCGATGGATCCGGCTGCGGACGGTGCCCAGCTTGATCCCTAGCGCGTCGGCGATCTCCTCATAGGACAGGCCCTCGATGTCACAGAGGATGACCGCGGCCCGGTACTCGGGCGCGAGCGCCTTGAGCGCGGCCTGGATGTCGCTGTCCAGGTGCCGATCGTCAAAGGCGTCCGCCGGCGACCGGCCGCCGTCGCCGAGGCGGGCCGCCGTGTCGTCGCCGAGCCCCTCGAACCGGATTCGCTGCTTGCGGCGGGCCATGTCCAGGAACAGATTGGTGGTAATCCGGTGCAGCCAGCCTTCGAACGTCCCCGGCGTGTAACTGGACAGCGACCGGAAGACGCGCACGAAGACCTCTTGGGTGAGGTCTTCCGCATCGTGGGTGTTGCCGGTGAGCCGGTAGGCAAGGCGGTAGACCCGGGCCGAGTGCTCCCGGACCACGTCATCCCAGCTGGGCGGCGTCCAGTCAGCAGCGGCGGCCTGCACCGGCTGGCCCTCGTCCACGTGCAACCTCCTCCCACTGCTCCTACAAGTGTGCAACGCCATCTGCCCGTCCCGGCTTCCCGGGCCCGCCGGTGTCGAATTCCCGCCCACCTCCCCATCCCCCTCAGCGGCGGGCCTTGGCGTCAACACCGGCGTAACATCAACGGCCGAGACAGCCTGACCAGTTCCCGAGATCACGGCCGGTGACGCTAGGCTGCGCAGGACAGCCCGACCGCCCGGGAGGCAGACATCGTGAGCGCGCAGGCCGCCCTGGCCTATGTTGACGACTTCCTACCCGAGGATGAGCCGCTGCTGACCGCGAGGAGGAACGCCGCGGAGGTTGGCGGCGCTGCCCCGGTCGGACCGGTCATCGGCGCGACGCTGCGCTTTGTCGCCTCGGCGATCGGCGCCAGGTCGGTGGTCGAGATTGGCACCGGCTGCGGAACCTCGGGCCTCTGGCTGCTACGCGGCATGCGCCCCGGTGGCGTCCTCACCAGCGTTGATGCCGAGCCGGAACATCAGCGCCTGGCGCGTTCGGTGTTCGTTGAGGCCGGCTTTCCCGCCGGGCGCTACCGGCTGATCAGCGGCCGGGCGCTCGAGGTGCTGCCCCGCCTCGCCGACGGCGCTTACGACCTGGTCTTCTGCGACGCGGACCAGCATGAATATCCCGATTACCTGGTCGCGGCGCTCCGCCTGCTGCACCCCGGGGGTGTGGTGATCTTTGACGACGCCTTGTCCAGGGACCGGGTCGCCGACCTTGGCTGCGGCGATCCCGACGTCGTCGCCGTCAGGGAACTGTGCGAGCAGGTGCGGGTCGATGACCGCCTGGTGCCGCTGCTGCTGCCGGTGGGGGATGGCCTGCTCGCCGCCGTGAAACGGCCGGAGTGACGGCCGCGTGCGTCCCGTTTCGGGCTGCGGCGATGATCAGTTCTCTGGCTGGCGATGATCGGCATGGCGGCCGGGTCAGGGGCTTGGTCAGTTCGCGGCTGCCGGAACGGGCGGCCACCGCGCAGGCCCTGCCTGGGAGCGGGCAGGCGGGCAGCATCGGTGGCGATCGGCAGGAATCAGCCGACGGCCGTCTTGAGCGCTTCGCCCAGCGCAACCGCCTCATCTGGCGACAATTCGACCACCAGCCGCCCTCCGCCCTCAAGCGGGACGCGCATCACAATGCCGCGGCCCTCCTTGGTGACCTCGAGCGGACCGTCGCCTGTCCGCGGCTTCATCGCCGCCATCCGCCATCCCCTTTCCTGCCTGGGGGCCGCAGCAACCCGCGAGGCCTGCGGCGCCTGCTCCGGTGCCTGGCGGGACCGGCCAGCCACAACCATGTCGATCAGTACCTCTATTATCCAGAGTTCCGGGCCACAGTGCTAACGATCAGCGTTCCCGCCCGCCGGGGTCCCGTGGCCCTCGCTGCCGGGTGAATGCCAGGCGAGACTGGGACCGTGGACGCGAGATCGGCTCTCTTCGACCTCTACGGGGACCATCTGCGGTCGCGGGGTTCTCGTGCTCCGGTCGCAGCGCTGGTCCGGTTGCTTGCTCCGCTCGGCATCACGGCCCCAGCGGTGCGCACGGCCGTGTCCCGGATGGCGAGACAGGGCTGGCTGGACGCGTTGCGGCTGCCCGAGGGGGCCGGCTACGAGCTCACGCCGCGCGCCGTCCGCAGGCTCGACGACGCCGCCGAGCGGATCTATCGCCATGGTGATCTCGGCTGGGACGGCCGCTGGCACGTGGTGGTGGTCGAGCGGGTGCGGGAGCGGGCCAGGCGGGAGCGTATGCGCGCCGCCCTCGGCTATCTCGGGTACGCACCGATCGACGAGACGACCTGGGTCAGCCCGCGCCCTTCGGGCGAGCTCGAAACCCTGCTGGAGGTCGAGCGGGTCAGGGCGGAGCGATTCTTCGCCAGCTACGACGGCGACCCCCGCGGGCTGGTGGCCAGGGCTTGGGACCTTGACGGCCTGTCACATGCCTACCAGCGGTGGCTGGCCGTGGTGGCCGACCTGGTGGCCTCGGTAGGCTCCGACACGCCTGACGAGGTGGTTTTCGCGGCGCGAAGCCGACTCGTCCACGAATGGCGGAAATTCCTGTTCCGCGACCCGGGTCTGCCCGCCGAGTTGCTGCCAGCCGACTGGACGGGCCGCCGGGCGGCCGAGGTGTTCGATGCCGAGTCAGCCAGGCTGCTGCCCGCCGCCTCCCGCTTCGTGGACTGCTGTCTGCGGCCTGGAGGCTAGCTCAGGCGTCGGCGGCCGCGGCCGCGCGCAGCTCCTCGTGGGTCCACACGATCTGTTCTTCCACGTCGACGAGGTCGGACAGGGCCATCTTCTGGTAGCTGCCGTCCGCCGCCCGCCACGATGCGGTGCCGGAATGACACCACACCGTCAGGTCACGGCTGACAGACAGCACCGACATCGAGGCACCCGGCTCATCGGCCCGGACCAGTCGGCCGCCGAGACCGCGGCCTGCCAGCATCGCCTCGAGCTCGTTGACCGCCTGCCAGGGGTTGAGCTCCGTGCGGCCGAATCGGGCGGCATCGCAGCCCGGCGGGACCCGCAGCGCGAACCATACGGTCTTGCCCGAAACCTTCCAGCTGCCCAGCCGCCCGCGCGTGAGGTGGGCGCCCCACTCGCCCGCCGACAGCCCATCGACAACCTGCAGCCCCCGCCCGTTGACGCCCTCCTTGGACCGGATCTTCACGTCCGGCAGGCTGCCCGTCTTCCAGCCGGGCTGGGAGTCGAAGACATTGCACACCAGCTCGCACCGGGAACCCGTGCCGCGCAGGTAGAGCCAGAACTCGGGGAAGCCGCTCACCGGCCGCTGGCTGGAGCCGCTGAACTCCACGTTCCCCTGGGCGTGCAGCGTGTTCGCTGCCAGTTCGCTGGCCATCGTGACCCCATCGTGAACCAGGTCACCCGGCAGTCCGATTCCGGCAACGGCTTCCCGGAAGCAGCTCCTGGCCGCGCCAGCGCACGTAGCATCGAGCGGAAGGGGACGCGCGAAGCAGCCTCCGGCGCTCACGCTGGCCTCTGCCAGGGAGCCAGCAGCGCCGAACGCCTCCACCACCGGCGCCGCCATGAAGGCATGCTCTGCGGTGGAATGGCCGGTTCCGCCGCGGCGGTCCGGCCCGCCCTCGGCGGGCGAAGGTAGCATCTCCTCCGCCTTTCGGACTCAGATATCTGTGAAACACAGATTATGAGTCGGGTACAACCTACGCAATGGTAACGAGCGAAAAAGTCCGGGCCAATGGCACGTTCCCGGCCCGCGCTAGCGAGGCGATAGTGACGGAACCATGGCCTTGAGGGTAGATCGAAGGAACAGCAGGTGGTAGCACGCGGGTGCTCCTGACGGTAACGTCACATGCGCGGCGGGCCAGACCCTGACCAGGCTGGACTGCCGGGCCTCGAGACAGGCTCAGTGTGTGAAGAATCCCCCGGGGGAGAGCCCGGGGGATTCTTCACATGCGATAGATCGTGTTCAGTTCTCGCGGCAGACGCCGAGGTCATACCGGCCGGACCTCGCATCCGCGAGGAATGCCGCAAAAGCCGCCCGGCCGACGACGTGAGCGCCGCCCTCCGGGCGCTTGCTGTCCCTGACGGCAACGACGTCAGGGAGATTGGTTGCGATCTCCACGCAGCCCCCGTTGGCTGCGCTGAGGCTGGCCTTGCGCCAGACAGCTCGAGACAGGTCAGACATGCTTTACTCCAGTTGTTCGGCTAGGTACTTGAGGTACTGCGTCGTGTCGGCAGGCTCGAGCGCCGAATCGCGAGACCGGCTGAAGCCCTCGACGTAGGCCATCACATCGTCGTCAGCGGTCACCTCCTGGATCGTGGTGTCGGATTCCAGATAGACGACGCTGGGCTCGCCGTCTTCGAAGTCGAAAATGTCGATCATCGACCACATACCGCGGTGCGGCCCATCGGCGAAGCGCTGGATGCGCAGTTCAACGTTCGGGTTGGCGGCGGCCTTCACCAGATAGTCGATCTGGTCGCGCCGTTCGCTCTTGGTGCCCCACCGGTACATCAGCGACGCCTCGGTGATCACCGCCATGAGCTTCGGCGCCCTGCCGTCGATTCGGTCGAGGATCTGCTGGCGTCGCATTCGGGCCTCGGTCGCCCGTTCCCGCCAGATCGGCGGTTTGGGGGCCACCCGGAGCACGGCCTCGGCGTAGTCCCTGGTCTGCAGCAGGCCGGGCAGCAGCAGCGGCATGAAGACCCGGATCCGGACCGCGTCGTTCTCGAAACCGGGGAACTCGTTCTGGAACACGTCCGAGTAGTCCCGCCACCAAGGCTTGACGCGTGCCTGCATGGCGAGCCCCTCGAGCTCCTCCCGCTCGCTCTCGCCGACGCCGTAGACGCGCAGCAGGTCCCTGATGTCGCTCATCTCGGGACGTTTCCAATGGTTGGCCTCGAACCTGCCCACCTTGCCCCGGCCCCAGTCGAGCAGGTCGCACACGTGGTTGGCGGTGTGCCCGGAGGCACGCCGCAACTCAGTGAGGCGGCGAGATAGCCGCCGTTTCGCAACGGTTGCCCCGTAGGCCTCGTCGCTCATCGGCGATTGCCTCCTTGACAGGATGTCCCTTTCAGCATAGTCCTACATAAGTTGTGAATCACAAACGGTGGCATCATCAGATGAGCCTCTTTTGGATATCGGTTGCGTATCGGTTCGCCCGGATCCGAGAAAGGCCTGGTAATAGCCACTAAAGGCCGGTGCCGGACCGCCGGGCCGAATTACCGCCGATCGGCTGAGATGGCCTGGCCAGGGGCCGGCCAGGGCCGGGCACGGGCGCCTGGCCAGGGGGCCAGCCGGGCCGCGCTCAGCCGGCGGCGTCGTCGAACTCGCCGGCCCGCACGCCGTCCAGGAAGCACTCCCATTCGTTCCGGTCGTAGACGAGCACCCGGCCGTCCGGGTCGCCTGCCACGCGCATCAGCACCCACTCGGCGCCAGTTCCGGGGGCCCGGCCGATGAACGCGATCTCAAGGGCGCCCGCACCCTGGCCGGACCGCTGCCAGTCCTGTGCGCCGAGATCGATGCCGAGCTCGGCCACGGTCGGCTTGGCGTTCACCGGTTCCTCCTCGCTGGGTCACGGGCGGCGGGCGACACCACAGTAGATTGCACGCGACCCTTCCGTATCGGCAGCCTCGATATCCTCCGCGCCCCACAGGCCGACGTAGGTGATCACGGGATCGGCGCCCGGATAGGGCGCCACCAGCTCAAGGCCGTCGAAGAACCGCTCCACCTCGGGCTTGGAGCGCAGGTAGGTGTGCTCGGTCGCCATCCGGTAAAGCTCCCGGCCCGCCTGGATCTGGCTCGGCGGCATCTTGTCGTAGGTGCCGTGGGACAGCGCCAGGTAGCTGCCCGGCACCGTCGCGGCCATGCAGCGAGCCACCAGCCCCCACGGGTCATCCTCGTCGGCAACGAAGTGCGCGACCGCGGTCATCAGCACCCCAATGGGCTCCGCGAAATCGATCAGCCCGCGCAGCGCGGGATCGCCAAGCACGGCGTCGATGTCCCGCATGTCGGCCGTGATCACCGTCGTGGTGCCGTCCGCGGTCAGCAGCCGCGCGGCGTGCGCTGCCACCATCGGGTCGTTGTCCACGTACGCCACACGTGCGTCCGGGGCCAGGTTGTGCACTGCCTGGTGGGTGTTGTTCTGCGTGGGCAGGCCGGACCCGATGTCGATGAACTGGCGGATGCCGTGCCGGGCCATCCACACGGCCGCGCGCCCGTGGAAACCGCGATTGGCCCACATCGCATCGGCGATGTCGGGCACCGCGGCCCTCAGCTTCTCCGCTATCTCCTGGTCAACCGGCAGGTAGCTGGTACCGCCGAGAAAGTAGTCGTAGATCCGGGCCGGACTCGGCGTGGTCGGGTCCACCCCAGGGGGAACCTGCGGGATCGCGGTCATATCGCCTCCATCCCCCCTAATGCCCAGTCTGGCGCAATTCGGGCGGGGCGCAACTGGCTTAATCTCTGCGGGGTGCAGCTGGCGTAATCCGTGCGGGGCGTAATCTCTGCAGGGAGCAACTAGCACAATTCGGGCGGGTGCGACTGGCCTGATCCAGCCGTGGCGCAACCGCTGGCACAATCCGGTCCGGGCACGACCGGCGCGAGCCGTGTCACGAAGCGTAGGCGCCGCGGCGGAAGCAGGCCTCCAGATGATCGTCTACCACACCGCAGGCCTGCAGGGTGGCATAAGCGGTCACCGGGCCGGTGAACGTGAACCCGTGTCGCCGTAGTTCCTCAGATAGGGCCTTCGACCTAGGTGTCCAGGCCGGAACATCGGCCAGGGTCACCGGGGCGCTCTGCTGCTCGCCCGCGTAGCTCCAGACCAGCGCGGCCAGCCCGCCGGGCAGCGTGAGCGCGGCCCGCGCGTTGCTGATGGCCGCCTCGATCTTGGCCCGGTTCCTGACGATGCCGGAATCGCCGAGCAGCCGCTTCACATCGGCCGGGCCGTATCCGGCCACGGTCCCGATGTCGAAGCGGGAGAACGCGGAACGGAATCCCTCCCGCTTGCGCAGGATCGTCAGCCAGGACAACCCCGACTGGAACGCCTCAAGGCACAGCCGCTCGAACATGCCCGTGTCGTCGCGGACCGGAACGCCCCATTCCTCGTCGTGATAGGCGAGGTACTCGGTGGCGCTCAGGCTCCACGGACAGCGCCGGAGACCATCCGGCCCGGGCTCCGCGCCCGCGGAAGCGGCGCTCAACTGGTTCCCCTCTCCCGTTCGCTCTGCTCACCGGGTTCCGGCGTCGGCGCCGGCGCGGGAACCGGCGTTGACGGCTGCGCCGGGGCGGGCGCCGGTGACGGCGCCGGCCGCTGCCACGCTGACCACCGCTCCGCGTCCGCTGGCCGTCGCGGGCCGCCGATGCCGTGCTCGAACGGCGGGGGCAACGGGCCCGAAGCGCCCCTGGCGGGCGGCTGCGGTTTGGCCGGAGGCGGCGGTTCCTTCGCCGCGGCCTCCAAGTCGGCGATCTGGCGCCGCAGGATCGCGATCTCCACGTCCCGCTCGGTCACCGAGCGCGCGACCATGTTCAGGGCCTCGTCGGTGGCCCGCATGTCGTAGCCCCACAAGGCGGCGGGCGGGCGCAGCAGCGCCACGTCGGCGGCGCTCATGATCTCTCCCTCAAAGGGCCTGACGTCGGCGACCGGCCGCGCCATCTCCCCGCCGCGGCCCATGGCGACGACAACCACGCCGCAGAGGACGGCGACGGCCACGATGAGCAACACCACGAGCACACAAGAATCGTGCCACGCCAGAGCGCAAATGGCGTATTCCGCGGCGCCCGCAGCCCGGGCCGGCAGGCCTGCATCAGGCCACGGAGCCGTCGCCGTTGGGCCGGTCCGAGCGGTTCGCGTGCGCCTCCTTGATGATCTGCACGACCTCGGCGGGGTCGTCGGCGATCCGGAACAGGTCGGGATCGGCGGCCGACACCTTGCCCTGGGCCAGCAGCGTCCCGTGGATCCATGAGGTGAGGCCGGACCAGTACCCGCTGTCCACCAGGACGATCGGGAACTTGGTGATCTTGCCGGTCTGGACCAGCGTGAGCGCCTCGAACAGCTCGTCCAGGGTCCCGAACCCGCCGGGCAGCACGACGAATGCCTGCGAGTACTTGATGAACACCGTTTTGCGCACGAAGAAGTACCGGAACTCCAGGCCGATCTCGACGTAGTCGTTCAGGCCCTGCTCCAGCGGCAGTTCGATGCCAAGGCCCACGGACACGCCGCCGTTGCTCACCGCCCCCTTGTTGGCGGCCTCCATGATCCCGGGACCGCCGCCGGTGATCACCGCGTAGCCCGCCGCGGCGAGGCCGGCGCCGATCTTTTCCGCGCGCTCGTAGTCCTCGCTGCCGGTCAGCGTTCGCGCCGACCCGAACACCGCGACCGCGGGCCCGAGCTCGGACAGCAGCCCGAAGCCCTCGACGAACTCGGCCTGAATCCGCAGCACCCGCCATGGATCGGTATGCACCCAGTCGCTCGGGCCGCGCCGGTCCAGCAGCCGCTGGTCGGTTGTGGTCTTCGGGATGTGCTTGCCACGCAGGGTAGCCGGACCCTGGCGGCGCAGCCTTCGTTGCGGCTCGGCGTTGGCGCTCATGATGCCATAACGTAGCCGGTGGCCAGCGTTGCTGCGCCGGTGGCCAGGGTGGGCGGTGACTAAGCGTAAAGGCCCGTTTCCGAGGTCAACCGTTGCCGCGCTGACGATCAGTACTACGGGCCTTAACGGTGCGCGGACCGAGTGACTGCGGCAACAGGTAACTTCGGTGGGGTGCCCACAACCCGCCGCACCCGACGTGGCATCTCGGGGATAAGCGTGCTCATCGCCGCGATCGTGGTGCTGGGCGGGTACATCGCGTACCAGCGGATCGCGCCGCTGCTCTCGGGGAGCGGCTGCACCGTGGCGAGCGGCGGCGAGGACATCGCGCTCGGCACCGGTCAGGCGGGCATCGCCGCCACGATCGCCGGCGTCGCGGAACGGGACGCGCTGCCCGTCCGCGCGGTCACGGTGGCCTACGCGACCGCGATGCAGGAGTCCAAGCTGCGGGACCTGGACTACGGCGACCGCGACTCGGTCGGGGTGTTCCAGCAGCGGCCGTCGCAGGGCTGGGGACCGCGCCGCGACCTTGAAAATCCGGTGTACGCCACGTCAAAATTCTTCGGCGCGCTGGTGAAGGTTCCCGGGTACCAGCAGCTGCCCATTTACGAGGCAGCGCAGGACGTGCAGCACAGCGCCGACGGTTTTGCTTATGCGCAGTACGGGTCGATGGCCACGCACATGGCGGTCGCGTTCACCGGGCAGGATCCGCACGCGGTCTGGTGCTGGTACTCGCAGAAAATCAGCGGCACCACCCGCTCCGACGCCGCGGCCTCGGAACTGGCGCAGACGTTCGGCCCGCAGCGGGCCCGTCCGACGCTGGATCCCGGGCTGATCGTGCGCGTTGCAGACGCCCGGCAGGGCTGGGTGATGGCGGCGTGGCTAGTATCGCACGCGCAGCAGTACCGATTCAGCTACGTGAGCTATGCGGGCTACCGATGGACGGCCGCCGACGGTACCAGAGGATGGGCCCGCTCGGATTCTCCGGCTCCGCCGGGGAGCATCGAGCTTGGCTGATAGATTGCGTGCCGTGGGGACGGAAAAGGAGAGACGAAGTGACGTACATCATCACCCAGTCTTGCGTTGACCTGCTGGACAAGACGTGCATCGAGGAATGCCCCGTGGATTGCATCTACGAGGGCGAGCGCATGATGTACATCCATCCAGACGAATGCGTTGACTGTGGTGCCTGTGAACCGGTCTGCCCGGTCGAGGCGATCTACTATGAGGACGACGTGCCACCCCAGTTCAGGGACTACTACCGGGTCAACGTCGATTTCTTCCAGAACATCGGCTCGCCAGGCGGCGCATCCAAGGTTGGCAAGATCCACGGCGATCACCCGCTGGTGGCGTCGCTGCCACCGCAGCCGCACTGATCCCGGCCGCAAACCCTGACCGCCGGGTGCCGACACTAGCCGCACGACTGCCCCGTTTCCCCTGGGACGCGCTCGAGCCCTACCGAGCCAAGGCGCTTGCCCATCCCGGCGGCATCGTCGACCTGTCGATAGGCACTCCGGTCGATTCCGTTCCTGACGTAGTGCGCGAGGCGCTGGCTGCTGCCTCGGATGCCCCCGGCTATCCGGCGACCGCCGGCACCCGCGTGCTGCGCCAGGCGGCGGCCGGCTGGCTCGCGCGACGGCACCAGGTCACCGTCGACCCCGATGCCGTCCTCCCCGTGATCGGCACCAAGGAACTCATCTCGGGTCTGCCGACGCTGCTCGGGCTCGGCCCGGGCGACGTGGTGGTCCATCCCGAGCTGGCCTACCCCACCTACGACGTGGGCGCGCGGCTGGCCGGCGCCAGGGCCGTGGCCGCCGACGGGCTGGTCTCGCTCGGCCCCCGGCTCGGCTCCGAGCCGGTGCGGCTGTACTGGCTGAACTCACCGTCGAACCCGACCGGCCGGGTGCTGCCCGCTGAGCACCTGCGGAAGGTTGTGGCCTGGGCACGCGAGCGCGGTGCCGTGGTCGCTTCCGACGAGTGCTACATCTCGCTCGGCTTCACCGAGCACCCGCTTTCGGTGCTGCACCCCGACGCGTGCGGCGGCTCGCACGACGGCCTGCTTGCCGTGCACTCGCTGTCCAAGCGGTCCAACATGGCCGGCTACCGCTTCGGCTTCGTGACCGGCGACCCGGCGCTCGTCGCCGAGCTGCTGGAGATACGCAAGCACGCCGGGATGATCGTGCCGGGGCCGGTGCAGGCGGCCGCGGTGGCCGCGCTGACCGACGACGCCCACGCCGACGCGCAGCAGGCCAGGTACGCGGCGCGGCGGGCGGTGCTGCTTCCGGCGCTGGAGTCGGCGGGCTGGGGCGTCGAGCACTCGCAGGCCGGCCTCTACCTGTGGGCGGCCCACCCCGGCCGGGACTGCTGGGAGTCGGTGGCGGTGCTCGCCGGTGCCGGGATCCTGGTGGCGCCGGGATCGATGTACGGGCCGAAGGGCGAGCGGCACGTCCGGGTGGCGCTGACCGCCACTGACGAGCGGATCGCCGCCGCCGCCGAGCGCCTGGCCGCGCTGGCCTGACCCGGCTCCGCACCCGCTCGCAGCCCCGTCCGTACCCGCTCGTGGCCCCGTCCGCACCCGCGCACCCGCCCTCACGCGTGACTGCGCGGCCGCACTCCGCCGGTGACCACTCCCTCGACGAACCAACCTTGCATATGCTAATTTTTTCTTGCAGATGCAAGGGAGGATTCTGGATATGCAGGTGCAGTTCCTGGCCGACCCGGCGGCGGTTGAGGATTCCGGCGGGCTCACGGAGGCCCTGGCTGGCACGCCGTGGTCGGTGCGGCGCGGCCGCGGTCCCGGAACGCGGCCGGCGCTGGAGATCTGGGATGGGGACAGCGTGGCCGACATCATCGTGGCCACCCCGGTCGCGTCGCAGATCCTGCGCGGCGCACGCCGCACCCGGAGCAACGGGCCGGCGCTCGCCGTTGCCTGGGGAAGGCTGCCCGCCGGCCGGCACGTCCTCGGCGTCGCCTTCAGCGGCGGACTGCTGCCGCGCCGTACGGCCCCGGCCGAGGTCATCGACGTCGCCGGGCTGGCCTGGTTCGCGCTGGCCGCGGGAAGGTTCTCCGCCGTCAGCGTCGGCTGGCGCGGCGGCAGCGAGCGGCTCAGGCTCCGGGCGGTATCGCCGGGGTAGCCGAAGCACGGGGTCGGTGGGTACCAATAGGCTCGGCGTGTGTTCCGGCTCTACGACACCCGGACCGGGCGGGCCGAGGAGATCGACCCCGGTCCCGGGAAGCTGCTGCGCCTGTACGCTCGCGGCCCGGCGCCGCACCGCCCCGCGAACCTGGGCGAGCTGCGCTCGCTGCTGGTGGCCGACCTGATCCGCCGGAACGCCGAGCATCGGCACGATCTGACGGTCGCGGCCTACCTGGTCATCCCGGATACCGGAAACGGCGACGACACGCCGGCCGACGACGGCGCGTTCGCCGCCGACGCCATCGCGCTGAACATCAGGCCAGCCGAGCAGGTGACCGGCGCCTCGGCGGGTACCGGTGCGCTGGAGCCGGGAGAGATCATCATCGATGCACGGCCGGCGGCCGGCCAGGCGGCGATGCGGAACTCGGTGCGTACCGGGCCGGTGACGTTCGAGGACAGCGAGCCGGTGAGCGTTGCCGGCCTGGCCGACCGTGGGCTCGACCCGCTGGCCGCGCGGCTGGCGTTGATGTCCAGCCGCTACGCCGAGCCGGCCAACCTCACCTGGGATGTGCTGGGCGGCGCCGACCAGGACCTGCGCCGGTGGCGTGAGCTGGTGGCCGGGTGGGCCGAGTCGCCGAGCAAGCCGATGTGCGCGGAGGTGACCGCGCAGGTGGCGGCGGCGTTCGACGGCGACCTGGACACGCCGATGGCACTGCAGGCCCTTCGCGCGCTGGCGGACGACCCGCAGATTCCGCCGGGATCGAAGTTCGAGTCGTTCGTGCACGCCGACCAGTTGCTGGCGCTGGACCTGCCCCGCGAGATCGGCCGCCCCAGGCGCGGCTAGTGCCGCGCAACAGATCTACGCCCTGAACGGGCAGGACGCAACGGATCACCGCCACCGCACAAATATTGCAGGGGGCCTTGCGCCGCCGAGCCCTCCTACGCTGGAGATCCGCCGAGAACGGGATGGGGAGGGAGGCCCTGGTGGCGAACGCGGGAGACCGCACGACCCAGACGGATGGCGCCGGGCGTGGCAGGACCTACCTGATGTGCCCGCCCGACTACTTCGCGGTTGAGTACGCGATAAACCCGTGGATGAACCTGGACCAGCCACCCGATGCGACCCTGGCGATGCGCCAGTGGCGCGCCCTGCGGGAGACGTTCACCAGCCTCGGCCACACCGTGCACACGATCGAGCCCGTGCCCGGGCTGCCGGACATGGTGTTCGCGGCCAACGGCGCCACCGTGATCGGCGGCGAGGTGCTGGGCGCGCGGTTCCGGTACCCGCAGCGTGCCCCGGAGGGCGAGGCCTACCTGGCCTGGTTCGCAGGGCGCGGGTACCGGCCCACGGCGCCGCGCTCGGTGAACGAGGGCGAGGGTGACATCGTGTTCGCCGGGCGCGCCGTCCTGGCCGGTCACGGCTACCGCACCGACCCGGCCGTCGGCGCCGAGCTCGAGGCCCTGTTCGGCCTGCCGGTGCTCAGCCTGCGGCTGGTGGACCCGCGGTTCTACCACCTGGACACGGCGCTGTGCGTGCTGGACGCCGACACCGCCGCCTACTACCCGGCGGCGTTCGACGACGCCGGGCGAGCGGTGCTGACCAGCCACTTCGGTACCCTCATCGAGGCAAAGGACGAGGACGCCGAGGTCCTCGGCCTCAACGCGATCAGCGACGGCCGGCACGTCGTGCTGCCCGCCCAGGCGACTCGGCTCGCGGCCCAGGTCGCGGACGAGGGCTTCGAGCCGGTGCCGGTCGACATGTCGGAGTTCCGCAAGGCCGGTGGCGGCCCGAAGTGCTGCACCCTGGAGCTGCGGTGAACGCGCACGTCGAGGAGATGATGATGGCAGGCAGCGACGGCACGGCAACAGCGGAACGGCTGCGCGCGCAGGCCGCGGCGCACGGCGCGCACAACTATCACCCGCTGCCGGTCGTGATCGCCGAGGCGGAGGGCGCCTGGGTGACCGACGTCCGTGGCCGCCGCTACCTGGACCTGCTCGCCGCCTACTCGGCGATCAACTTCGGGCATCGCCACCCCCGGCTGATGGCCGCCGCGCGGCGGCAGCTCGAGCGGGTCACCCTGGTCAGCAGGGCGTTCGAGCACGACCAGTTCGGCCCGTTCTGCGCCGAGCTCGCCGAGCTGGCCGGCATGCAGATGGTGCTGCCGATGAACACCGGAGCCGAGGCGGTCGAGACCGCGATCAAGACCGCGCGCAAGTGGGGCTACGAGGTCAAGGGCGTGCCCCCCGGCCAGGCGGTGATCGTGGCGTTCGGCGGGAACTTCCACGGCCGCACCACGACGATCATCAGCTTCTCGACCGACGAGGACTCCCGGGCCTCGTTCGGCCCGTACACGCCGGGATTCACGGTCGTGCCGTACGGCGACCTTGATGCGCTGGCCGCCGCGGTCGACGACCGCGTGGTCGGGGTGCTCGTCGAGCCGATCCAGGGGGAGGCCGGCGTGCTGGTGCCGCCGCCCGGATTCCTGGCGGGCGTGCGCGATATCTGCTCGGGGCGCGGCGCGCTGATGATCGCGGACGAGATCCAGTCCGGGCTTGGCCGCACCGGCACCACGTTCGCCTGCGAGCACGAGGACGTGGTCCCGGACATGTACCTGCTCGGCAAGGCCCTCGGCGGCGGGATCGTGCCGGTGTCCGCCGTGGTCTCCTCGGCCGAGATCCTCGGCGTGTTCCGGCCCGGCCAGCACGGTTCCACGTTCGGCGGCAACCCGCTGGCCTGCGCGATCGGGCGCGAGGTGATCGCGATGCTGAAGACCGGCGAGTTCCAGGAGCGCTCGGCCAAGCTGGGCGCGCACATGCACGACCGGCTGGCCGCGCTGCCCGCTGCCGCCGTGCACGAGGTGCGCGGCCGCGGCCTGTGGGCTGGCGTCGAGTTCGCCTCGCTGCCGGGGCGGGAGGCCTGCGAGCAGCTCGCCGAGCGCGGCGTCCTGGCCAAGGACACCCACGGCTCCACGATCAGGCTCGCGCCGCCGCTGATGATCGACGAGGCGGACCTGGACTGGGCCCTGGACTGCGTGGCCGACATCGCCCGCTAAATCTTCATGATCGGGTTATTGGGGAGTCCTGTCAGTCGTATTCACTGACGCGATACCCCAATGTCTGATCGGTGTCCGCCGTCGGGCCCGAGTCAGGCGCGCGGCGAGTTCGGCGTTGCGCTTGGCGAACGGAGCCCATGCGGCTGGAGTGGCAGCCACGGGCTGGTCCGCCGCCGCCTCGGTGCACTCGCGCTGTTGCCAGCGTGCGAGCCGGCCGTTCCTGATGGCCAGGCTGACCATAATGCCGTCAGCCCAGCCGTGCACGTCGGCGTCGTCGCCGCTGGCCAGCGTCACCTTTTGCTCGCCGGTGACCCAGTCCGTCGCCCGGATCTCGGCCTGGATCCGGGCCGCGAGTTCGAAGGCGAGTTCCGCGGCCGCGTTGTCGCGCCGCCGCTCGAGTTCGGCGCGGAACCAGGTCACCGCCACGGCGTCCCGTTCCAGCACCGCGACGACGGTCTCGGTCAGCGCGGCACGGTCGCCGGGACCGATCCCGCGGGCCGCCGCCATGCCGCGGTCCGAGCCGCGCAGCCCGTCGGCGGTGTACGCCAGCGGCAGCACCCGGTGCAGCGCCGAGGCCGCGAGCCGCACCCGCAGACCGCCGAGGTAGGGCCCGAAGTAGCGGGCGTCGTGCGCCTGGCCTGCGGCGTGTACCACCTTCAGCCCGGCCGACCGCGGCCGCAGGTCAAGCCGGATGTAGACCGGCACCTCCTGGCCGCCTGCGGTGCGGTTCCACCGGGGCAGCCGACGCTCCAGGAGGTTGCGTTCCAGCCAGGCAGCCTCGTGCTCGGAGTCGCAGACCAGCGCCTGCACCCGCGCGATGCGCGCCACCATCGGGGCCAGGTGTGCGCGCGAGCCCAGGTCGCCCCGGTACGACGCGACGCGGCGGCGCAGGTTGACCGCGCGGCCGAGGTACAGGACGCCGGCGCGGGCGTCGCGGAACCGGTAGACGCCCGGCTCCGATGGCAGCGACGCGACCAGGCCCGATAGGACACGCGTGCCAGCCTGGCCCATCCCGCCGACCTCCGAACGTCGACGTCAGCCTACGATCACGACGGTCCGGCCGCCTGGCCGGCATCGGCGACCACCCTAGAGCGCGAGTTTCGAGTCGAAGTAATCGCGCATGAGAGTGACCTTGCCGGCGTCGTCGAGTTCGAGGATCCCCATGATCGGGATCTCATGCCACTCGCCGCCGATGCGGTGACGGTCGACGCGCTCAGCCCAGATCGTTGAGCCGTCCTGGCACAGCCGTTTGACTTCGACGTCGTTAGCCTCGGTCAGCTCCGTCATCCCGGCGAACCATTCGATGACCGCCGCCTTCCCCTCGATCCTGCGGCCGAGGGGAACGTGCTCGACGACGACGTCGCCGCCCAGCAGCCCGGCAAACGCGTCGACGTCCATCCGGTTGAGGGCGCTGACGAGGGCGCCGATGGTCTCAGACCCGGTCATGGCGTGCTCGCGAGCGCGTCGTGCACCTCGGCCGCGGCACGCTGGCCAGAGCGCACCGCCCCTTCCATGTACTGGACCCATTTCGTGGCTGCCTCGGTCCCGGCCCAGTGCACCCGGCCGACCGGCGTGCGCACCGCGTCACGGTAGTTCGTCCAGGTTCCCGGGGTCGGGACCCCGCAGTAGCAGCCCCGTGACCAGGGCTGCATCGCCCAGTTCGCGTAGTAGAAATGGGACGGCTGGCGGGCCCGGTCACCGAAGTGCTCGGTGAAGGTATCCAGCATCTTGCGCCGCACGTCCGCCTCAGACCGGTCGGCCCAGCGCCGGGCCGCCTCGCCTTCGATGAAGCCGACCAGGATGCCGGGGTTCCCGCCCGGCGGGGAGTTATCGAATACGGAGTTGACGTCTTCCTCGCTGACCAGCTGGCCGTTGAGGCCCTGCTGGCGCCAGTACGCCGTCGGGTAGACGGCATGACACTTGATCACCGAGCCGAGCGGGGTCCGCTGCATGTACTGGTCGCGGCTGGCCGGCAGGCTGGGCCGGTAGTCGATCCGCGCGGCCAGCGCGGGCGAGATCGCGACGATTACTCTTCTCGCCGCACGCGAGCCCGCGTCGGTCTCGACGATCACGGTCTCGCCGGTCTGGTCGATCCCGCGGACCGCGGTATCGAGGCTGACCCTTTCACCCAGCCGCTCCGCCAGCCGGTTCGGTATCTCCTGGGCACCGCCGTCGAAACGCCACACCAGCGAGCTCTCCTCGAGGGCCTCAACCCCGCCGGCGGCGGCAACGTAGAACAGCAGGTGCAGGAACGAAAGATCACACGCCTCGACCGCGAAGTAACCCGCGACGACGCTGCGCAGCGCGAACTTCGCACCGTCGGTCGCCAGATTCTGCTCCATCCAGCTCTCTACCGTCTGATAATCGAACTCACGGGCCCGTGGCGCCTCCCAGGGTGCTTGCGGCGGAACCTCCCGGGAGAGCTTGTCAATCTCCATGACTGCGGTCATAAAGTCTCTGAGATCCGCTTCCGGGACAGGTATGCCCAGCGAATGCGGATCTTCGGCGGCGTAAACGTCGCGTTTCCCGCCGTAGACGAGAATGCTGTTTCCATCTTCGTAAGTCGGGAATGTTGCAACTCCAACCTCCCGCGCGAGTTCCAGGATCTGCGTCATTCCCGGGCCAATCCACTGGCCGCCGTTATCGACCCACCCCCCACCGGGGACATTCTCCGTCCATGCCCGTCCGCCCACCCTGTCGCGCGCTTCCAGGACAGTTACCGAGTGACCGTGGTTGCGTAACGACCACGCGGCGGCGATGCCGGAGTACCCGCCGCCGATTACGATGACATCATCTACCTGACGTGCTCGCACTCGAACCCCCCCGTTGTTGACTCCACGGAAGAATACAAGAGCGCCAGGAACGTCCCTGACAGATTATGCCGGCGAGTATTCAATAAAAGCAGCGTGGCGCCGCCCATGACCACGTATCGCCATAACTGGCGGAAATGGTTCAGCGAGAACTCCACGCGGCCGCGCAACCGCGCGATCCGGTGACAGGATCGGCCGGGCGCCCTGTGACCGCCGGGCCCGGCCTATGGTGGGCTGGTGCCGATTCAGATTGTGTACGAGACCCATTCGATCTCCGAGGACAACGAGCGCGGCATGGCGACCGGCTGGCTGCCCGGCCGGCTGTCCGAACGCGGCCGGGGACTGGCGGCCGAACTCGGGCGGCGGCGCCGCGACGACGGTCTAGCCGCGGTGTTCAGCTCCGACCTGGCCCGGGCGGCCGAGACGGCGGCGATCGCCTTCGCCGGCTCTCCGGTGCCGGTGCTGCTCGACTGGCGGCTGCGGGAGTGCGACTACGGCGAGTGCAACGGGATGCCGTCCGCTGACCTGCTCGCTCACCGGGCGGAGCACCTCGATGAGCCGTACCCGGGCGGCGAGAGCTGGCGGCAGGCGGTGGCAAGGGCCGGCCGGGTCCTGGGCGACCTGCCGCTGCGCTGGTCCGGCCGCCGGGTCCTGATCATCGGGCACGTGGCCACGCGCTGGGGTCTCGACCACCTGATCAACGGGATCCCGGTCGAAGACCTCGTCAGCGCCGATTTCGCCTGGCAGGAGGGCTGGGAGTACCTGCTCCCCTGAACCCGTTTAATCTGTCGCGAATCTTGCTACCGGCGGTAGCATGATTTCGTGAGCGCAGACCCTCATAAGGGCGACGCCGACCGCGGCGAAGGGACGGCCGAGGCGCTGAGCGCGCTTGAGGAAGCATTGCGGCGGGCGCTGGCCTCAGCACCGCGCGATCAGGTCGTGAAGTTGATCGCGACCGCGCTTCCGGCCGAGGTGCTCGTTGACCAGACCACGCGGCTGCACGGCAAGGTGAAGAAGGTGAGTGTCTCGATGCCCGAGGAACTGACCGAGGCGGTGCGAGCCCGTGCCGGCACGGGCGGATTCAGCCGGTACGTCACGGACGCGGTACAGGAGCAAATCCGGCTGGACCTGCTCGACGAGCTGGCCGTCGAGCTCGAGGCCAAATTCGGGCCGGTGGACGAGGAACTTGTCCGGCAGGCGATGAGGGAATGGCCGGACTACGAGGAAGAGTAGACGGCACGCTG
The DNA here is from genome assembly GCA_030041195.1 of Streptosporangiaceae bacterium. The sequence goes on from JASHOI010000614.1 coordinate 27,275, forward strand.
GTTCTCGATGCCGAAGGACTCGTCAAGCTGGCCAGGGGCGACGTTCGGGCGCGGAACCTGTTCGAGACGGTCCGCAGGCGCCGTGGCCGGATCGTTACCGCCGCATCGACTCTTGCCGAAGTCCTTCGCGGCAGTCCCGCAGACGCAAGCGTCCACTGCGTGCTCGGTCGGATCACGGTGGTCCCGATTGGCGAGCGGCAAGGCCGCGCGGCGGGTGAGCTGCTGGGCCGATGCGGCCTGTCGGGCCACAGTTGTGCCCTCGATGCGCTTCTGGCTGTAGTCGCGCTCGGGCAGCCGCGGCCGGTCGTGCTGCTCACCAGCGACCCAGGAGACCTGGGCCGCCTGACCGAGGAACCGGGGATTCGGAAGGAGCAGAAGGTCCGAGTCGCCCGCGTGTGATGGGCGGCTCAACGGCGGTGCCTGGTGGGCGGGGCTTCGGGGCGAATATCGTTCGGCTTGTGAGCATCCTGGCCAGCGCGCTCGACACTCGCGGCGAGCAGTACGCATCACGGCGCGACGCCATGCTGGCCCGGCTGGCCGAGCTGGACGCCGAGCACGCCAAGGCGCTGGCGGGCGGCGGGCCGCGCTACGTGCAGCGGCACCGGGACCGGGGGAAGCTGCTGGCACGGGAGCGGATCGAGCTGCTCATCGATCCCGACTCGCCGTTCCTCGAGCTGTCGCCGCTGGCGGGCTACGGAACCGAGTTCCCGGTCGGCGGCAGCGTGGTCACCGGCGTCGGCGTGGTCTGCGACACCGAGTGCGTGCTGATCGCCAGCGACCCGACAGTCCGGGGCGGGTCGAGCAACCCGTGGACGTTGCGTAAATCGCTCCGCGCTTACGACATCGCGCTGCAGGGCCGGCTGCCGCTGATCAACCTGGTCGAGTCGGGCGGCGCGGACCTGCCGACCCAGAAGGAGATCTTCATCCCGGGCGGCCGGATCTTCCGCGACCTGACCCGGATGTCGGCGGCGGGCATCCCCACGATCGCGCTGGTGTTCGGCAGCTCCACGGCCGGCGGGGCCTACCTGCCGGGAATGAGCGACTACGTGGTGATGGTGCAGGACCGGGCCAAGGTGTTCCTGGGCGGCCCGCCGCTGGTCAAGATGGCCACCGGCGAGGAATCCGATGAGGAGTCGCTCGGCGGTGCCGGGATGCACGCGCGTCAGTCCGGGCTCGCGGACTACCTGGCGGCCGACGAACGCGACGCGCTGCGGATCGGCCGGTCGATCGTGGCCAGGCTGGGCCGGGCCCGCGGCCCGGGACCGGCCGGCGGCCCGGCCCCGGAGCCGGTGCACAGCGAGGACGAGCTGCTGGGCATCGTCCCCGAGGACCTGAAGGTGCCGTTCGACCCGCGTGAGGTGATCGCGCGGATCGTCGACGGCTCGGACTTCGACGAGTTCAAGCCGCTGTACGGGAGCAGCCTGGTGACCGGGTGGGCCGCGGTGCACGGGCATCGGCTCGGCATCCTGGCCAACGCGCGCGGGGTGCTGTTCAGCGAGGAGTCGCAGAAGGCCGCCCAGTTCATTCAGCTGGCCAACCAGATCGGCGTGGCCCTGCTGTTCCTGCAGAACACCACCGGCTACATGGTCGGCAGCCGGTACGAGCAGGCCGGGATCATCAAGCACGGGGCGATGATGATCAACGCGGTGTCGAACAGCCGGGTGCCGCACCTGACCGTGGTCATGGGAGCGTCCTACGGCGCCGGAAACTACGGGATGTGCGGCCGCGCCTACGACCCGAGGTTCCTGTTCAGCTGGCCGAGCGCGAAGTCGGCGGTGATGGGCCCGGCGCAGCTGGCCGGGGTGCTGTCGATCGTCGGCCGCCAGGCGGCGGCGGCGCGCGGCGAAGCTTATGACGAGGCCGCCGACGCATCGATGCGTGCGGCGGTTGAGGAGCAGATCGAGGCCGAGTCGCAGCCGTTCTTCCTGTCCGGCCGGATCTACGACGACGGGGTGATCGACCCGCGGGACACCCGCACGGTCCTCGGCATGTGCCTGTCCGCGATCGGGAGCGCTGCGCCCGGCGAGCCGGCCGCGACGGCCGGGTACGGCGTGTTCCGGCCGTGACCGAGAATCCGTTGATCACCAGAGTGCTGGCCGCCAACCGGGGCGAGATCGCGCGCCGGATCTTCCGCACCTGCCGCCGGTCGGGCATCGGCTGCGTCGCGGTGTTCTCCGACCCGGACGCCGGGGCGCCGCACGTCGCCGAGGCGGACGCCGCGGTCCGGCTGCCCGGATCCAGCCCGGCCGACACCTACCTCAACGCCCCGGCGCTGGTCGCGGCGGCGCTGGCGGCCGGGGCCGACGCGGTGCACCCCGGCTACGGCTTCCTGTCCGAGGACGCCGGCTTCGCGCGGGCCGTCCAGGCGGCCGGGCTGACCTGGGTCGGCCCGGGCGCCGACGCGATCGAGGCCATGGGCTCCAAGATCACCTCCAAGAAACTGGCCGCCGAGGCAGGCGTCCCGGTGCTCCCCGAGCTCACGCCGGGGACGATCACCGGCTATCCGGTGCTGGTCAAGGCGTCCGCGGGCGGTGGCGGCCGGGGCATGCGCGTGGTCCGGAGCGCCGCCGAGCTGCCGGCCGCGCTGGAGTCGGCCCGCCGCGAGGCGCAGTCGGCCTTCGGCGACGGCACCGTGTTCTGTGAGCCGCTGCTGGCCGGCGCCAGGCACGTCGAGGTGCAGGTCCTCGCCGATGCCCACGGGACCGTCTGGACGCTGGCCGAACGCGACTGCTCGGTGCAGCGCCGGTACCAGAAGGTGATCGAGGAGACGCCGTCCCCCGCGGTCACGGAGCCGCTGCGGGCCCGGCTGCTCGCCGCGGCGGCGGCGCTGACCCGCGCGGTGGGCTACCTGGGCGCCGGAACCGCGGAGTTCCTCGTCAGCGACGGTGAGTTCTACTTCCTGGAGTTCAACACCAGGCTGCAGGTCGAGCACCCGGTCACCGAGTGCGTGCACGGGATCGACCTGGTCGCGCTGCAGCTAGGCATCGCCGGCGGGCTGGCGCTGCCGCAGGATCCGCCGCCGCGGGCCGGGCACGCGATCGAAGCCAGGCTGTACGCCGAGGACCCGGCCGACGGCTACCGCCCGTCCAGCGGCCTGCTGCTCGAGCTGGAGGTGCCGGGCTTGGACACGCGGTTCGCCCCGCCCGCCCCCGGCGCCGAGCAGGGACTGCGGCTGGACTCCGGCGTGGAGACGGGCAGCGAGATCAGCCCGCATTACGACCCGATGCTGGCCAAGCTGATCGCGTGGGCTCCGGCCAGGGACACCGCCGCGCGCCTGCTCGCCAGCGCCCTGGACCGGTCCAGGATTCACGGGCCCGCCACGAACCGCGGCTTGCTGGCCAGCGTGTTGCGGCACCCGGCGTTCACCGGCGGCCGGGCGGACACCTCGCTGCTGGACGAATACGACCTGGCCGGGCTGATCCCCTCGGAGCAGGCATGCCTGCTGGCCGCCACCGCGGCCGCGGTTGCGGGCGCGGCGGCGAACCGGGCCGCGGCCCGGGCCGCC
>JASHOI010000615.1 GCA_030041195.1 Streptosporangiaceae bacterium
GGCGCGAAGGTGGCGGGCTGAGGCGCGGCGCGGCGCCGGGTTTGTCGCGGATGGGCGAATCGGCACCGGAGCCGGCCAGTCGCTGTGACGCCGCGCCGGCAAGCGTGATGACGCAAACCAACGGGTTATTGCGCTGCGAGCCCTTACGCCGACTTGGCCTGCCCGGATCGCTGGTCCGCTGCCTGGCGGCGGAACCAGTCGGTGACGAACTCGAGGAACAGCCGCACCCGGGCCAGGGTCTGGCCGCCGGGGGCGTGCAGGGCATACAGCGGCCGGTCCGGCACCTCGCAGCCGGGCACCACCTCAACCAGCGTGCCGTCGGCGAGGTCGGCCGAGACCAGCCGGACGGGCAGCAGGCCGACCCCGCGGCCCGCCAGCGCGGCCTTGCGCAGCGTGAGGTAGCTGTTGGAGGAGTAGACCGGATCGCTGATCTTCAGGTGAACGTCGTGCCCGGCGTGCTTGAGGTGCCAGATGGGGTCGTTGGTGTTGAGCAGGCAGTCGTGCTCGGTGAGCTCGGTCACCTGGGCGGGCGGTCCCGCCCGGTGCAGGTACGTCGGCGAGGCGCACAGCGTGAAGTTGAGATCCGTGATCTTCCTCAGCAGCAGGTTCGAGTCGCGGACGTGGCGGGTGTGGAAGGCGACGTCGAAGCCCTGGTCGAGGAAGTCGTACGCGCGCTCCGACATCCCGCCGACCTCGAACCGGATCCGGATTTTGGGATAGCGGACCGAAAAGGCGACGATCGCGTCGCCCACGTCGTTGTTGCCGATCCACTTGGGGCTGATGATCGCCAGGGTTCCCTCGGGCTTGTCCCGCAGCCCGCGCAGCAGGTCTTCCTCGCGATCGATCTCGTCGATGATCCGGGTGGCGAAATCCGCGTACCGGGCGCCCGCCTCGGTCAGGCTCACGGTCCGTGCCGTGCGGTTGACCAGCCGGACGTCGAGATCCCGCTCGAGCTCGGCGACGTGCCGGGAGACGAGCGAGCCGGAGATCCCCAGCGCGCGGGCGGCCTGGCTGAAGCTGCGGGACTTCGTCACGCCCACGAAGCTCCGCATCAGAGTAAGCCGGTCCATCTCACCCCTCGCCGCTGAGTCCGTCCGCATTGTGACAGCAAGGCTGTCTGGCCTGAAGGGCCAGCTTTGCAACCTTAGCTTGCACGGTGTGCATACGGAAGCCCTGGTGAGAGAGGTGCGCGACGGGCTGCGAACCCGGCTTACCGCCCGAGTGGCACCGGCACCGCCACGCCGAGGGCACCGGCGATCCCGGTCAGCTCGCCCCAGACCTTGGGGCCGAGCGGCACGCCGGTGCGCCGGCGGTCGGCCTCGGAGCGGCGCCCGCGCTCCCCGGGCACCAGCACCTCGGCCGCCTCGGCGGAGGGCGGGAGCGCCTTGATCGCGTCGACGGTGGCGTCGACGGTCGCGGTGAACTCGTCGAGCGGCAGGAACGCCGAGACGTCGATCGCCAGGATGAAGCCGTTCTGGCGGTGCCGCCGGCCCTCCTTCGAGCCCGCGTGATAGCCCGGCAGGATCGGGTTCGCCACCAGGGCGCTGGCGAGCAGCTCGAAGACCAGGCTCATGCCCGAGCCCTTCGCCCCGCCGACCGGCAGCGGCAGGGCGGCCTGGGCGGGGTCGGTGGTGGGCTCGCCGTCGGCGGTGACCGCCACGCCGGGCGGCAGTTCCGTCCCGGCGGCCTTGAGCTCGGCGATCCGGCCGAGCGCCATCACCGCGGTGGCCATGTCGAGCAGAACGAGCTCGTGGCGGCCGGCCGGCACCGCGACCGACAGCGGGCTGGTGGCGACCGCCGCGCCGTGTGCGCCGGCGTAGGCCATGTTCGGCATGCCGGCCACGACGCCGACCGCGGCCATGCCGGCGGCCGCGACGCGGCTGGTGTAGTAGCCGATGGCGCCGGTGTGCACGGTGCCCCGCACCGAGGCCCAGCCGATGCCGCAGTCACGCGCGCCGGCCACGGCCTCGTCGGCGCCGCGGTTCATCGCGACCGGCCCGGGCGCGGCGTGCGCGTCGACAATCGCGACCGCGGCCCGGGGCCGCTCCACGGTCACCACCGCGGCCGGGACGGACTGGCCCTTGTCGAACAGCTCCAGGTAGCGCGGCACCCGGGAGACGCCGTGCGAATCGATTCCGCGGAGGTTGGCCCAGACCAGCGCGTCGGCCATCGCGGCCGCGTCGGCCTCGCCGACCCCGCGCGCCTCGAAGATGCCGGCCGTGAGGGCCCGCAGGTCGTCGGCGCTGACCAGCACCTTCGATCCGCGCGCTGGCACAGTTTCGGTGGACATCGGACCAGCCGCCTTCCGTCGCGTTCAGGGAACTCGGATTGTCATCGGGTCAGCAGCACATTGACCACCGCGGTCTGGCCGCCGCGGACGGTGGCGATCGCCTTGTCCAGCGCGGGCACGAGCTGCTCGGCGGTGCGGATCGTGATCCCGGCGGCGCCCGCGGCGGTGGCCACGGCCCCGGCATCGGGCTGGGCGGACAGGTCGACGCCGCGGAAGTGGCCGCTGCGGGCGGCGGCCCCCTCCGGGTAGGACCGCAGGTGGTTGTTGCGCATCGACGCGTACGAGCCGTTGTTGAAGATCACCACGAGCAGCGGCAGGCCGTGCTCGGCGGACGCCATCAGCCCCGGCAGCACCGGGTTGTAGAGCCAGGAGCCGTCGCCGACGGTCAGCACTGTCAGCCGCGATCCGCGGGCCAGCTTCGCACCGAGCGCCACGCCGAGGCCCTGCCCCAGGCCGCCCTGCACGTACCGGTACCGGCCGGGGACGTCGGCCATCAGGTGCCGGGCGATCGTGCGGCTGTGCGTGATGGTCTCGTCCACCACGGCGGCGTCGGCGTCGAGGAGCTGGCGCAGCGCCGCGGCCACGGCGACCGGATCGACGGGGCCCTGGGCCGAGCCGAGCGCCCGCTGTTCCGCGTCCTGGCG
>JASHOI010000616.1 GCA_030041195.1 Streptosporangiaceae bacterium
CCGCAGCAGCGCCCGGCAGGCCGGAACCCGTGCGGCCCGCAGCGCGGACAGCGGGTCGCCGTCCCCGGTGTCCCAGCCCGCGGCGCCCTCGCACAGCGCTAGCCCGGCCTCGGCGTGCCCGAGCGCCGCCAGGTGGTCGCCGGCCCGCGAGCTCTTCTCGCTCTCGGAGGCGCTGAGCAGCACCGCGGACGCGTCGATCTGATCGTCGCGCAGCGCCAGGCGGTATCCCCCCGGCGTGCTGACGATCACTTCGGGGCCGAGGCGGGCCCGGGCGCGTGACACCAGGACCTGAAGAGCCTTGAACGGGTGCTCGGGTTGCTCGTCCGGCCACAGCGCGCCGATCAGCCGGGTGGTGCTGCACCCCGTGTGCGGGTCCTCGGCCAGGAGCGCGAGCAGGCCCTGCAGCCGGGAGCCGGTGATCTCCAGGCCGCGGTAACTCACCCGCGACAGCAGGGCCAGATCCACGCTCACGGCCGCCAGATTAGCCGGTTCCGCGGCAGACGCCGTGGGCCCGGCCGGGGAACTGCGCCGGGGTTCTTATCCTGCGGGTATGGGCGAAATCCGGGTGGGCACCGCGTCGTGGACCGACCGTACGCTGCTGGAGTCGGGCTGGTACCCGCCGGAGGCGGACTCGGCGGACAAGCGGCTGCGGTACTACGCGCGCCAGTTCCCGCTGGTCGAGGTCGACGCCACGTACTACGCGCTGCCCGCCGAGCAGACCGCGGCGGCCTGGGTCGCCCGAACGCCGAGAGAGTTCACGTTCAACATCAAGGCGTTCAGCCTGTTCACCCAGCACCCCACCCGGGTCGCCGCGCTCCCGGCCGACCTGCGCGAGACCGTCGCCAAGTCGGGCAAGGAGCGGGTGTACCTGAAAGACGTCGATCCCGCCGTCGTGGATGAGGCGTGGCAGAGATTCTTCGCCGCGCTGGAGCCGCTGCGCGACGCGGGCAAGCTCGGCGCGATCTTGCTGCAGTTCCCGCCGTGGTTCCCGATCTCCCGGGCCCGCAAGGACTACATCCTGTCCTGCGCGCAGCGCGCCGCGCCGCGGCAGGTGTGCATCGAGTTCCGCAACCCGACCTGGATGACCGAGGACAACCGGGCCGAGACCCTGGAGTTCCTGGCCGCCAGCAAGCTGCCGTACGTGTGCGTGGACATGCCGCAGGGCTACAAGGACTCGATTCCGCCGGTGCTGGCCGCCACCGCCGACCTGGCGGTGCTGCGCATGCACGGCCACTCCGACAAGTGGACAAGCAAGGACATCCACGAGCGGTTCGGCTACGACTACAGCGACAAAGAGCTGGCCGAGTGGGCGCCCAAGGTCGACGGCCTCGCCGAGGACGCCCGGACCACGCACGTGCTGTTCAACAACTGCTATCGCGACAACGCCCAGCGGAACGCCCGCCGCCTGGTCGACCTGCTGGAAGCCTGACGCTTGCACGGAACCGAATGGGGTCGTGGGACCCACGCTGTTCTTCTTTGAACAGCGTGGGTCCCATCACACTGTTGCGGGGTCACGGGGCTGTCCAGTCGACGACCTGGGTGCCCGCTCTCGCCAGGAGCTTGGGCGGGGCCAGCCGCAGGATCGCGTTGCGTACCGGCTGCCGCCAGCCGCCGCCGAGGTCGGCGCCGAACCGCGCGGTCACGACGGCGAGCCGGGCGATCTTGTGGCACCGGGCCCTGCGCACCTGGTCGAAGCCGGCCAGCGCGGTGCCCAGGTCGGTTCCGGCGCAGACCGGCGCGCCGATCAGCCGCCCCACGCAGACGCCGTCCTCCAGCGCGGTGGAGGCTCCGCCGCCCACGGTGGGCAGCGCGGCGTGGGCGGCGTCGCCGACCATGACCACCCGGCCGCGGATGAAGGTGTGCAGCCCGCCGGGCAGGTAGTAGACGTCGTGGCGCACCAGCTGGTCCGCGGTGGTGGCCGCCACGATCGCCCGGACCTCCGGGGACCAGCCGGCGAAGCGGTCGCGGGCGGCTTTCGGCTCGTCGTCGAACGAGGCTCCCGCCGGATGCCGGAAGTAACCGAACCAGTAGAGCTCGCCATCGCTGACCCGCAGGAAGCCGAACTCGGTCTCCGGCCCCCACATCTCGACCAGCCGGCCGTCGGTGCCGGTGTCCGGGATCACCGCGCGCCAGCACGTGCTGCCGCTGTACCGGGCCGGGGCGCCCGGGAACAGCTGCGCCCGGACCGTGCTGTGGACGCCGTCGGCGGCGACGACCAGGCCGGCCTGCAGGCTGTGCTCCTCCCCGGCTTCGTTCCGCCAGGTGACACGCGCAAGCCCGCCGCCTGCCTGCCCCGGCTGAACCTTGGTCACCTCGGCGCCGTTGATCAGCTCGACCCCGTCGGCGGCCCTGGCCGCCCGCAGCAGCGCGGCGTGCAGGCGCTGGCGGTGCAAGCCCCAGATCGTGGTTACCGCGCGCAGGCCGGGCAGGTCGGGGAGCTGCAGCAGCCAGCGGCCGTCAGGGCTCTGGTAGCCGGAGGCCGAGGTCTGGTACCCCGCTGCCCGGACCGCGTCGGCGGCGCCGATCGCCTCCAGTGCCGTCATCCCGTTGCCGGTGATCGCCAGCCCGGCGCCGACCTCGCCAAACTCCGGGGCGCGCTCCAGGACCGTGGCGTGCCATCCCTCCTGCGAGAGGGACACCGCCGAGGCAAGGCCGGCGATCCCGCCGCCGACCACGGCGGCTGTCCGCGCGTCAGCCACCGGCTCTCACCTCGTTCCGGCCACTCGGGCGATCGGTCATCCGGGCCACGGTTGCGGACATCTTACTACGGTTTGTAGTAGATGGGCTCCGCAGGCAGCAGCGTGGTGATCAGTTCGTGGAGCGTCGCCGTCAGCCGCTGCGTCTCCTGGCGGCGCAGCAGGTGCAGCACGAGGTCGCTGTGCAGCGAGCCGAGCAGCAGGTGCCCGAGCAGTTCCGCGTCCAGGTCCGGGCGGGCTTGCGCGATCAGCGAGCTCACGTGCTGGTGCCAGACCTGGTAGAGCAGGCCCTCCTGGCGCTCGCCGGTTTCCGCGTGCTCGTAGGCGGCCATCAGCGCGGCGTTGCGGGTGGCGACCTCGAGGATGGCATCGAAGAACGCGATCAGCCGGTCCCTGGGCGGTGCGCCGGGCCCGAGCGGGGGCGGTCCTGCGCGCATGGCCTCCTGCAGAGCGCCGAGGCGCTCCATCGCGAGCGCGCGCATCAGCCCCGCGCGGCTGCCGAACCGGTGGAAGACCGTGGCCTTGCCGACGCCGGCGGCCTGGGCGACGCGTTCGATCGAGACGTGCTCCGCGCCGTGCTCGCTGAGCAGCCGCTCGGCAGCGGCCAGTATCGCGGCGCGGTTGCGGGCGGCGTCCGCGCGTTCGCGGGCCTTGTGCGTCTGGCCCCGTCGCGCCTCGTCCCCGCTCGACAATTGAACCATCGGTCCATATAGTACCGGGCAGGAACTGGACCGATGGTTCACTTGGAGGCGACGGATGCGGGCGGTCGTGCTGCAGGCGACGGGCGGGCCCGAGATGCTCGTCCCGGCGGAAGTTCCCCGGCCGAAGGCCGGGCCTGGCCAGGTGCTGGTGCGGACGGAAGCGATCGCGGTCAGCCGGGGCGAGACCATGATGCGCTCCGGGGCGATCCCGCTCCCGTTCCCGCTGCCCGCGGTGATCGGCGCCGAGGCGGTCGGGATCGTGGAGGACGTCGGCGAGGGGGCCGACCCGGGCCTGGCGGGCGCCCGGGTGGCGATGGTCACCGGCGGGGCCGGGTCATACGCGGAGTTCATCGCGGTCGGCGCCGGGATGACCGTGCGCGTGCCGGACGGCCTGGACGCGGTCTCGGCGGTCGCGGTGGCGGCGCCGGGCGCGATGGCCCTGGGCCTGCTGGACCGCGCGAGGGCCCGCAGCGGCGAGAGCCTCCTGGTCGAGGGCGGGTCGGGCGCGGCCGGCGGGTACCTGGTCGCTCTCGCCCGCGAGCTTGGCGCCGGGCGGATCATCGCCACCGCTGGCACACCGGGCGGGCGGGACCAGGTCCTGGGTCTCGGCGCCGACGTGGCGCTCGACCACGCCGATCCGGACTGGCCGGGTGGGCTGGCCGCGGTGCTGGACGGGGGCGCGCTGGATGTCGCGTTCGACGCGGCCGGTGGCGCCGCGGCCGGGCGGGTGCTGGACCTGCTGACGCCGAGTTCGGGGCGGATGGTGTGCTACGGCATGCTCAGCGGCGCCCCGCCGGCCCTTGACCTGGCGACGGTGCTGCGCGGCGGGCTGCAGATCATCGGCTGCGGTGGCCCCGGCTGGTTCCGGCAGGTTCTCGGCGTGCACTATCCGGAGGCTCTCGACCGTGCCGCCAGGGGTGGCATCGAGCCCAGGATCGGCGCGGTGCTGCCGCTCGCCGACGCCGCCGAGGCGCACCGGCGCATCGCCGACCGCGCCGCCGGTCGGATAGTGCTCGTCCCCTGATCAGGCCGGAACGGCATGCACTGGGCTCACCGTGCTTCTTGGCGCGGGTCCATTGGCACGACTCTGACATTAGCGTCCCGGTCACGGAACCATCGCTCTAGCTCGAGGCCGTCCAGAACAACGCCATCCGCCACCTGACATGGCCCGCATGCCGTACCTGAAGCCCCTGCAACCTGCGCGTTCTGGAGCTGAGAGTCGAAGAACATTGTTCTCTCCAGCACGGTGTCCCGCAGATCGGCCGATAGCAAGACACACTCCCAGAAGACAACACCCCCCAGGTCGGCACCGCGGAAATCAGCGGAGCGGAAATCAGCTTTCGTCGCGTGAAGGCCACCGAGCTCGGCCTCTGCGAAGCTTGCGTTAGCCGCGTTCACATGAGAGAAATCACTGCCCATCGCCGCAGCGCGGTCGAGACGAGTCCCGACGGCTGACGCGTGCGACAGATCCGCGTCAGCCAGGTCAGCAGCGATTAGGTTCACGCCGTCAAGCGAGGAGCGCATGAGACGGGCTCCCTGGAGGTTCAGCGAGCTCAGGTCGGCACCGCGGAAGTCGAGATCGCGGCCATCGAATATGCCGGAAGATCCCGAGGCGTGCTGGACGTAGTCCCGCAGTCGCTGTGCAGCCGCCACGTCAGCGGGCCAAGCGGCCACGACGCCAACCTGAGCGCTGCGGTCGTCAGGGGTACCAGATGACACGGCCCTGCCACCCATTCCTATCTAGGACGTCGACTACCTGATCGATCGCGGACTGCGATGCAGCTCTGGTGTCTATTATAGGTGTTCGGCCGATGATCAGCTGCCGCTCAATGCTGCTTTCCGTGCTAGAGGCGTTGAATTCGTGCGGCGGGATGTCATTGACTTCCTTTATATCATAATATTGATTGTCGCCTGGCGAATAGAAATCCCCCTCACCCCTTCCAGGCGGACGCTGAATGTCTGGCGGCAGCTTTCCTTGATCACGAAGGTCCAGAGCCGTCTTGGCCTCTTCCTGAGCACCATCCGTAATCTTGTACCCAGCCTTCTTGCTGAAGTGATCTGGATCTTTAGAGAAAGCGTCGTAATCATCGGGATTGCTTGCTGCCAGATCCTCGCGTCGCTGCTCAAGAAGTTCCTGCTCTTGGCCTGAGAGCGCGGTACGCGGGCTGCCCTCGACTTCGCTAAGGGCCTCTGTTCTGCCCTCGGTGCCGAACAGGGACGAGTCGCCGTGGATTTGTTCGGCGAGGGCGGTGTTGCGGGCTTCGGTGTCGAGCATGTTCTGCTTGGCGGCCAGCAGCTTGCCGGAGTCATCACCGGTGATATCGGCGGCCTGGCTCAGCGCCCGGTCGGCCGTGCCTTCGACCTCATCGAGTGCGTCGGCCGCCGGCACCGTAGGCAGCCACTGACGCAGCTGGGCGCCGGCTTGGCCCTGAATGGCGGCGGATTCCTCGGTGCCGCTGTCCAGATGAGCGGCTGCCAGGTCCATCTCTGCAGCGCCATCGTCGTAGCTGGATGCGTCGAATACCAGGCCGTCCGCGGAGTCGGTGCTCATGACCCCGCCACGTAATCGGACACGGCCTTGCCGGCCAGGCTGGCCGCCGACGCCGCGAGCGCGCTCACCGCCTCGCTGACCGCCAGCCCCTCGGCTAACGCGATGACCTGGTTTTCCAGCTCATCGAGGATCTCCTGGACACTGATCCGGGTCAGCGCGGTCGCGGCCAGGCCCACCGCATCCGACAGCCCGAACGTGAAGATCGTGGCAGCCGCCGCGGCGGCGATCTCCGCGGCCAGTGCCGCGAGCTGGCCGACCACGGCGATCTTCGCGCCCTCAACCACCAGCGCGATCGCATCCAGCGCATCCGCGGTCAGGTCGTACACCTGGGCCAGCCGGCCCAGATGGACCGACACCTTCGAAGCGTGCGCGCTAAACGCGTCAACCGAGACCCCGGCGTTCCGGCTCGTAATGATCTCCTGCGCGGCATCCGCGTGCCCGCGCGCCGTCTCCGCCTGCTGCGCCAGCCGCCGATCGGCCGCCGCGGCCGCCCGTAACTGGTCCTCGTCGATGTTCGGCCAGTTGAACCCCAGCAGGTTCAGCACCCACGCCAAGTCCTCTGGCAGCACCACACTCATCCGGCCACCCCGTCACCGGCTCCGGCTACCGCTCCATTAACGCACCCAATCTAGCTCTATTTGTCCGTTCAAGTGCATATCAGCGAATCCCGGAGCGATCACGCATGCTGCGGGAGCACGTAACGGCAACCGTCATAGGGACCACAGGGCCTGGGTGGGGGAGAGGCGGGCGGCGCGGATGGCGGGCAGCAGGCCGGC
>JASHOI010000617.1 GCA_030041195.1 Streptosporangiaceae bacterium
GGCCGCCAGCGCGGCGAGCCGGCGCAGCGCGGCGACGGCTTGCTCCCCTGGGGAGACAAGCGCGGCCGCGCCGCGCAGCGGTCCAGCCGGCGGCGGCCCTGTCGGGTCGCCCGCCCAGTCGAGCACGCGCACAGCCGTGGTCACTGCGTCCACTCGCCATCACCCGTCACGGCCGTGGCGGACGGCTCGCCCACCCAGTGCTGAAGCTCGTGCATCCGGATTCCGTCCCAGCCGTACACCCGCAGCGTCCGAGTGTCATCGTCGATATTGATCAGCCCGGCGACCTGCCACGGCCTCCGGAACGTCCGGGCGTGCAGATCCACGTCGATGGTCGACAGCCCGAGGTTGTCTGTCGGCGCGAACAGGTGGGTGTGATACCAGCCCACGAGCCGCTGTTCCGGGCCTCGACGGGAGATCACGTCGTTCACGCGCAGGAAGCTCTCGCCGGTGAACGTGAACCGCAGCAGAGAGGCTCCGGTCCGCTCGGCCGGCAGCGCCTCGGTGACGACGACGAGGCTATGCCCTTCGCGGTCGCTGTCCCGGAAAATCCGGCCGACGAGGAAGCCGCCCTCCTCGACCTCGTGTGAGAACGACATCCGCTCCAGCAGGTCGCCGCGGACCTCGGGCAGGAATACCACCCGCTCACCCGGATGCTCAGGCTCGTCCGGCACCGGCGTGGTCACACCGAGGTCAGCGAGGCTGGACAGCGGTGGATCGGCCTCGGCCACCTCCTCGATGTGGAACAGCCGGGGGCGCCGGCTACGGCCCAGGTTCACACTGCCCTCGGCGTACGGCGCCGGGCGTACCAGGGGCACGTGCTCCAGGCCAGGGCCCGCGATCCCGTATCCCCAGTGCCGCACATCGGGCCACTCGCGGCCGAGGATCAGCTGCAGGGGGCGTCCGAAGATCTCGCGCACCGAGTGCGGGTGCTGGTAAAGAACGCGTCCCTCGCGGGTGATCTGCACGTTAACGAAACCATGGCTGCCGCGCAGGTTGACGACGACCGGTTCGCCGTCCAGCTCCTGGCCGTCGGCGACCGCGAGGAAATACAGCGTAAACGTGGCGTCGTCCAGTGGCTGTTCCAGGGCCTTCTCGAAAACCGAGAGCAGGAGGGGCGACAGCCCGACCCGGCCGAACGGCTTGTAGTCGTCGGTCTGGTAGAGATCTACCCGCAGCTCCTGCTCAGCTGATGCGCTCGATGACATTCGGGTACTCGCGTTTCCTCCGGGAGCGGGGCAGGATCGATGCGCCGCCGATTGCCGTGATTTCCGCTTGGTGGGCGAGGGCCCATCGTGCGGCGGTTCCGTCGTAGAAATTCGCGTGGACCTGCGGACGCTCCCCGCCCATCCCGGGGGTGAGCTGGACCAGCTCATAGTTGCGGAAGCCGGCCATGTCGATCAGCATCTGCAGCAGCTGGCCGAGGTCGAACGACGGGGACCACGAGTCGGCCAGCGCGCCCAGGCACACCAGCCCCTGCATATTCGGCTGGTCTCGCAGCTGCTCGCAGTCGTAGTTGGGAAAGACGTTCGGATGAAAGATCGGCGACAGCCAGAACACGTGTGGTGCGGTAGCCGGGAACTCCGGGCCCAGCGTCAGCAGGACGGTATGGCGGCTGATGTGCGTCGGCCCGCCGTCACGCACCTCGGGCGGCTGGAAACTGTCCTGGGTGAAGTCGATCTCGTACTCGGTGGGCAGCGTGACCGAGTTCGCGCGAATCGACACGTCCGGACGCGACTGCGCGTAGCTGAGCAGCTGTTTGCGTCCCCGGTCCAGCGCGTCCTCACGGTCGATCGGATTGACCGCACCGGCCCGTCGTTCAAATCCCACCCGCAGGGCGTCGCCGTCCTGCACGCCGGCGTCGTGCAGGGTGTCGTCGGGGTTGACCCGCTCCGGCGGGCTGTCCTCGAGGACCCGGTCGATGACGGTCGGCTGGGTGCTCGCGTCCGGCGTCTCCGCGTCGCCCTCGTAGTGGCCCACCACCCCGTCGGCGATGTCGCGGAACGTCTGCTGCGCCGGCGCATCGGTGATCCGGTACTGGGAGCCGTCGGGTCCCTGGACGAAGAGCTCGCTGTACAGGTAGTCAGGCCGCCCTGGAGGGACGACCAGAAATCCGAGGCTGGTCTGCCGCAACGTCTCCCGCACGTGCTCCGCGTCCGCCGACGCGACCTCGTACGAGACCGCATGTGCCGTGCTCCAGACCTCCTCCGGGCCGAGCCCCAGCCTGCTGAGCTCGCCGAGAACGTCGGCATGCCCGGTTTCCTCGCCGATCCGCACGATCACGTGACAGCGCTGCTGCGGATCGTCGCCGCCCGAGGCGGCCGGCCGGTGGGTAGCAGCCCCGATGCCGTACCGGTCGGACAGCCGCAGGAATACCCTGTTCGCCGAATACCTTTCCAGCGCCTCGCTGATGAGCCGGAGGTACGGCTGCGCCACGATGCCGTTGCCGAACTCGACGAAAACCTGCTGCCACCATTCGTCGGGGCGAACGTCGGCCCAGAGCGGCAGGCGCTCTCGCGGGAAGCCGAGCCCTTCCACCACCAATCGGTCCGCCGAGTGCCCGTTGGGAAAGACCGTTGCCACCTCCCGCAGCAGATCTTCGCGGTCCGTCCAGGTCAGCTCGATATCCTGGGCTGGCCGCTCCGAGTCGCCGCCACCGCTCGGCGGTCTCCTCGACTGAGTCGAAGCCACTGATAACTCCTTTCCCGTATCCGGACGGCAAGAATTTCCTCGGGCGCGATGCCGAGATCGTGCAGTGGAGTTCCCGGCGCCGCCGCACGGATCCGCTGGGTGAACCGCAGGCGCAGCCGCCGCCCGCAGTGGGCGCAAACCGCGGTGCTCTCGCGGTGCGCATATCCGAATGAGTATTTTTCCCGGCAGAAATGACACGTGCCGGCCAGCGGGAACGGCGCCCAAGCGAGCGGCTCCGCATCGGCCGGCAGCGTCGCGCAGAGCGCCTCGACAGTCGACGACAGGCTCAGGCCGGAGCACTGCACAGGGCCGATCGGCTGATGGTAGGGACAGGCCGGGTCGCGCCGCGAGACGACGGGCTGGGTGAGCGCGGTGGCCGTATCGATAGCCAGGAACCGCCACGGCGGCGGCTCGCCCAGCACGATGCGGACGGCCGTGGTCGTCATCCAGCTCGCCACCAGCGCGGTCGTCATGATCGAGGCCGGCAGGCGACCGGTGCCCCAGCCGGGGTCGCAGCCGGCGGGGACATCGGACTCACCGCGCCCCGCAGCGGTGAGCGTGCAGCCATAGCAGGCGTCTTCTGGGTCCAGCCGGATCCGCAGTTCGCCGCCCCATGGGTCGGTGCCGCCATCGATGAGCCGCGCCCCGGCCAGCGCGCACCGGCCGAGCAGCTGCAGCCGGGCGTGCCGCGAGTCCAGGCACCCGAGGACGATGTCGGCACTCGCCAGCTCGCCCAGTCCGGCACCCCGGACCAGGTCGGCCTGGCGGGGCTCCACGGTCATCTCGGGGGCGAGCCGGGCGAGCGCGCTGGCGGCCGCCGCGGCCTTCGGCCGTCCGACCGACGCCGCGTCGAACAGCACCGTGCGATTCAGGTTGGACAGCGCTACGGTGTCCGGATCGCACAGGATCAGCCGCCCGAGCCCGAGAAGCGCGAGGTTCTTCGCAACCTCGTTGCCGAGGGCACCCACGCCGATGACGACCGCGGTCGCCGCTGCGATCCGTGCCTGATCCCAGCGCGGTATCAGGCGCTGCCGCGCGTACCGGTCCTCTGTCCTGTCCACTGCTATCAGTCATCCAGTTTGTGCAGCAGGATCGGGCAGACCTTGAGGCCGCCGCTGGGGCGCCAGCTCTCCCAGCAGACCAGCCCCTGTGCCGGGTCGCGGTGCACGGCGTACCGGCACCTGGGCGCGAACGGTGAGCAGGGGCACACCACGACCTGCTCGCCCGGGCGGAACGTATGGGCGCAGAACAGGCACGCCGCACGCCGCAGGCCGCCGACCGGCGGAGCAAGCAGGCTCGGTACGTCATCGGTCGAGTGCACCGGGAGGTTACCGCTGACCGGCCAGCTCGCCGCCAGGCCAGCGGCGAACTCCCGGACGTCGGCGTCGGCACCGGGCGAGGCTCCCGCCGGCGAGCCGCAGCCCAGCGCTGGATTCAGGTGGTGCACCCGGCGCTCGGCGCTGATCATGACGCGGTCGCCGCGGCGGAACGTATGACCACAGCTCTGGCACCATCTCTGGTGCCACCAGGAGTTGAGGTTCGTGACCGCCTCGCCGACGGCGGCTGCCGACGGATCGGGCTGCGGGTCGAACGCCGCCTGGATGCCTTGGTCGAACTCATGCGTCTCGGTCATCCCGGTTCCTCTCCAGAATGACCAAGCTGTCAGCGACCGCACGACGGGCCGGATCGGCAGCCACCATCTCGGCCGAGCCGATGCGGGCGGCGGCGGCCAGGTCAGCGGTGCTGAGCAGCGCCCGGTACAGCGCGCCCGTGAATGCCACCGCGTCGTCGTCGGCGATATCGCTGCCGTGCGCCACCACGACGTCGGCATACGGGCTCAAGATCTGCGCGGCCTCGGTGCTGTCGCAGGCGTTCAGAATGATCCCGCGCAGCCGGATCCCCAGTTCCACCTCATAGCTGCGCAAGGTGATCGCGATGTCGGCTGCGTGCACGGCTTGCCGTCCGCCCGCTCCGTCGTCGAACAAGAGCACGGCGCCTTGACCGTGACAAGACAGGTGCAGCAGATCCGGCCGCACGGCACGGATCTTGCTCAGATCGGCCGCGGTCGCGGCCGGAACATATTCCACCTCCACGACGGCCGGATTGCCGACCTCCCGGATCTGCCGCAACTCCCGGTCGGCCCGGACCGTGTCTCCGCCGAGCGGGCTGGCGCCCACCAGCAGGACGCTCGGCAGGCCGCCTGGCGCCGGCTGGACATCCGCTGCGAACAGCACGGGGTTGTACGGGTAGCGGGCCCGGGCCGCGGCGAGCACCCGTCGCCGGCCGTCCGCGAAGGCTCCGTCGGCGATCGCGGTGTTCACCAGCGACCAGTAGTCGAATGCGCTCTGGTGCGCCGACGGCAGCAGCGTGACGTCGAACCCCGCCCGGGTGAACATGCTCGTGGTCGCCGGGCCAGGCGGGAAGAGCCGGGCGAGTTCCGCCATCTCCGTCTCGGTCAGCCGTCCGGCCATCCGCTCCTCCTGTCGTGCGGGCTCGGTTGCCTCGGCCTCGATCCCGCGGTTCAGGTCCACCAGCATTTCCGCCAGGCCGAAGCGGGCGACGAGCTCATCTGGCTGATCTTGGGTGAGCACCGGCGGGCGCGCTTCGCTGACCGCGCGCGCGGTGTCGACGTACCCGCGGTGCCGCCCGAGCAGCTCGCCCAGCTCGGCCAGGACCTCGACGCGCTCGCGCGCCTGCGTGGGCGCCGCGCCGGCCTCGCGAACCTGCGCCAGCGCCAGATCGAGGTCGCCCTGGTTGCCGGCGAACTCGAAGCGCCGTAGCAGCGCTGAGGCGTAGTTCACCAGGTGGCGCGGCCGTTCCAGATGTTCCGGGGGCGTTGCGCTCACCGCCTCGCCGAGATATTGCACCGCACGGTCAAGGTCGTCCGGATCGTCGGTTCGCTCGAACCGCGCCAGCAGGACGCGGCCGAAGCTGGCGAGCACTCGCGGTCGCTCAACATGGTCCGCCGACGTCACACGCATTGCATCCGCTAGGCAGATGACCGCCGCTTCCAGTTGCGCAGCGTCATGATCGCGGCCAAACTGCAGCTGCAGCGCATCGGCCAGAGAGGCCAAGATCCCTGGTTGACGGCAATCGCCGGGCCGGACCGCGTCCGCAGCCTCACGGACCCGGTCGAGTGCGCTATGCAGATCCCCTGCGTGCCCAGTGCGTGCGAACCGGGTGAGCAGCGCGTTGCCGAGGTGGTACACCGCGTCGATGCGGTCGGCATCATCCCGGGGTGTAGCCTCCACGGCAGCTTGAAGGATCGTCACTGCCTGGTCGAGGTCGGCCAGCAGCCCGGTCCGCTCGTACCAGACCCGGAGCGCCTCGCCGAAGAGGGACTCATGCCGAACTCGGCGCGGGTCGCCGAGAGCACAGGCGAAGACCGCCCGGTCGTAGTTGCGGAGGGCTTCATCGAGCGCCTCCGGCTCGCCGGTGCGACGGTAGTAGGCGAGCTGCACGGTGCCGAGGTTCCCCAGCACAAAGGCTGTGCTCGGGTGGTTCTTGTGCGCGTTCTCGACGGCGCGCCGGCATGCGTCCACGGCCTCCTGAAGGGCGTCCAGCTCGCCGGTGAACTGGTGCTTGCTCAGCAGGGCCATGCCGAACCCGGACTCGAACACCGGCCTCAGCGCGTCCTCCCCGGAGATCTCCGCGATCGCCTGGCGATAGAACAACACTGCCTGCCGGCGTACGTTCGTCTTGTTCGCCGGCTCAAACAGGCGCGCCCACGACCCGCCGCCTCGAGCGGAGCCGCCGCCGACGGCGTCGATCTTCGCAAGCGTGGTCCCGGCCTCGTTCACGGACGCGAGCCCCTCCTCCAGCCGTCCCGCGTCGAGCAGCCGGACTCCGAGGTCGGAGAGCGCAGCGGCAAATTCGGGGCCGTACCCGCCGGGATTCTCCGCGGCTCTCTGGCGCAGCCGGTCAACGGCTGGCGCGGTACGGCGAGAGATGTCGATCATGCCACGCTCACCAGGAGAGTGTGCTCATAGTCGACGATCTCGAACACCGTATCCCCAGGCGGGTGTGCCGCGGTGACCGGTCCCAGGGGCACCAAGACGAGCTCGGCGTACAGGGACCGTTCTACTTGGAGGCGGCGGATTTCGCCCAGCAGGTCAGCCAGCAGACTGGTAATCGGATGTGAAGCGCCGAAGACCTTGATCGCGAGTCCCCAAGCGTCGCCCAGCAATTCGCTGCAGGCGCGTATCCGATCCGGCACGCGCGTGAGTTGCGCGACTGCGAACTCCGCCTCCGCCCGGGCGGCCAGTGCGGCCACAGTACGCGGATTCGCCGGGCCGGCAACCGCGATTAGCGCCCGGCTGACCTGTACCAGGACCTCCAGCGCCCGCTCGACACGATGGCGGGCGTCGCTGCTGAGAGCGCAGCGAGCCTCTGCGGCGGCGAGAACCCCGCGCATGCTGAGGGCAGGCTGGCTTCCGGCGCCCAGGGTGGCAGCGAGCCACTGAGCCCTCTGCTCCAGGGCGGCGACCGCGTGGTCAGCGACGTCGGTATCGACCATTCCGGCGCGCACGTATATCTCGGCGAGGTCAACCTCGATACCCCGGCACTGATCCTGACAGTCCGGGTTCGCCTTGGTGAGCGCGCGCTCCAGGACATCGGCCGCGTCGAGCAGGTCGCCGCGCCACTCGGACATCAGTCCGCGCCAGTGTTCAACGCGCAGCCACGGCTCGGACCCAGGTCCGGCCTCGCCACGAGTCCGGTCAAGCAGCAACTCGGCCAGATCAGCCTGCCCGACACCGCCGAGCAGAGCCGCGAGGTAACACGCGTCACGTGGGCGGCTACGGCACTCGTCGTCCGGGATTCCGGCTACGGCCGCGCCGTAGTCGGCCCAGTCCGAAGCCGCGGCAGGCCCGTCAAGCCTCCGCTCCACCTCCGCGATCACCACGTCAAGCAGGCTCGCCATCGTCCTGGTCATCTTCATATTCAGCGGTGGTCATGAGGTTGATCAGGGAGGCTTCCCGAATGTACTCCGCCCGCTCTGGTTTGAGTTCGCCGTCCTGCACCAGCCGTCTCAGCACGTTGTCGTTCCACCCGAGAAACGTCTTCTGCCTTCTGGTGGGCTGCGAGCGGCCGGCCGGGGACCGTGATGGCTGGGGAAAGTAGTACTCGCGAAACGTCTCTAGCACAAATTGAATCGTGATGGCGAAAACCACGTTCGCCGCGACTTCAGGATTCTCGACTCGAGGCAGCTGCTCGACGAGCAGTCCGACCGGTTGGCCCTCGTTCGTGTATTCGCTGTCGCTATCTCTTTCCACCGGGCCGCCGCTGTAGCCCCTGTACCCGCCGGTACCCTGCTCAACCTTGAGCTCGACCGCCTGGACATATGCGCCCGACGCGCATTGGTAAGCGCGCGGGCCGCTTAGCACAAGTCCCATCAACTGGGGCGAATTAGGTTCAGGCAGAAATGGCGACAACCATCTGTGGTTTCTCTGAACTACCGGCCAATTATCGGCGGACGGAGGAAGGGTCGTCCAATCGTGGGAGCCGTCGACCGCGATCAGGGCCAGATCGCTCGACCGGTGTATCTCGATCGCCCTGCCAGTTACCTCTTCGCCAGGTTTCCTGTAGATGGAGAGCTTATCATTCAGCTCCACGTCTCGCTCACGTAATACGTGCTCGGCGGTGACTATGTACTTTCTGGTTACCACGACCCCGGCACCGCAATATCCATTTTCAGCCTCGAGATGGACCCAACTTTCCGCCCGCCCCATCATCGTCGGCCGCCTACGATCGGTCGATGGTGATCTTGACCTGAAAAGTCGCCTCAATCGAGGCGTTAGCAACGAGGATGCTATGGCGCGCCGATAGCGCGAGCCCGAAGCTTGCCTCGATCTGTGAAACGTGCAAGCCGTTGCGCTGCTTGATGTCGTCCATCGCGCCCTGCGCTATGTCTGACGCCTCCGCGATGGCAGCCTGGATGTCGTCGGCCCGATCTCGAAGCGACTCGGTCGCACGCTCGCGCCGAGAGATCTGGCGAGTGCTTCCGTCGACCCTGACAACCTCAACCCGAACGTCAGGAAGCCGTTCGCCCTCTTCGACCTGCGATTCCATTGTCCCCCCACGCAGCGCGATATGTCGCTAAGTGATCCAGTTAGGTACTTGGTGACTCCTGCACAAGCCCTAGCATAATGCCTCCAGACAAGCGGCCCAGTCAGATTGGTCGCGAGGCCAAATTCGGACATAAGCCATAAAGAAAGATGTACAGTCACAATCATCGCTACGGGCAGCCGATACTTCCGGCCGCCAAAGTTCTCTGCCGCGAGACGATTCCGGAGAACGCCCTACGGTCCCCGGTAGACTTCAAGCTGGAATACCCGCACGTCATCGCCGCAGTATTGGAGGCTCGTCGCCTGTTGGCGTGGCGAGACGACCGCCGCAGCCTGGTTCTCGGCACCGAGCACAAAAGGCGCGGACCGCCGCAGCGGAGCTGATGCCAGCTTGAGGGGTAATCAGCTGCCGAATGCGTTCCCACAATCTACCTGAGAATGGGCACCGCTCCACTCCTGACCACGGCAAACACGCCGCTTGCCGGCCGTGTGAACTGACCTGGGCCTCGTGCGCAGCGCCTTCTGTGGAAGTAAAACGGCACCAATGTCGGCAGAAAGCCCGCTTCGGCGATCTCGGCTGTCAGCTGCGGCGCAAGCGTCACGGCATCGCCCCCAGCTTCGCGACCGAACGGGCCGCCGCGGCGAGGCCGAGCCGGATTCCGCCGACCAGGTACCCGGCCGCGAAAGCATCGCCGGCCCCGGTCGAGTCGACCGGAACGGTGGGCGCCGCAGGGAAGTGCCGTGCGGCAATGCGGACGCCGTCGGCGCCCAGCTTAACGATCAGCGTCCCGCCGGCGGGCAGGCCGTCGTTGCCGAGGAGCGCCGCCTCGGCCTCGTTCCCGAACACGACGTCAGGGCCCACCAAGGCGATGAGCTCGCGGAAGCCGGCCACCCCGTATTTCTCGATCATGCCCGTCGACGACAGGTCGACGGCTATGCGCACCGATCGCCGGCTCGCTTCCCGCGCAACCGCGACGGCGGTGCTGCGCATCGGTTCATGCGCCAGCGCGTAGCCGCTCACGTGCAGCCACTCACAGCCGTCCAGCCAGTCAGTCCTGACCGCGCCCACAGCGAGTTCCGTGCCGACGCCGCGGTCCGTGAGCATGGACCGCTGCCGGCCGCCGTCCGACAGCGAGACCACGACACCGGTGTTGCCCGGCACGATCGGCCCGACGATCTCCACGCCGCGGCGCGCGAGCTCCGCGGTGACAAGCTCGGCGCCAAGATCAGTCCCGCGCGCGGCGATCAGCCGGCTCTGCCCGCCCAGCGCTTTCACCCAGGCGGCGACGTTGGCGCCCTGCCCGCCTACGCCAAACCACGTCGCCGCCTGGGTATCGGTTTCCTCAGTCAACGGCCCCGACATGCGGACCACAACGTCGAGATGCGCGTCGCCGAGCACGCAGATCACCGGATCAGTGTGCACCACGCGAGCACATCAACCCGCGCTGCGTTTCACCCGTTGTGGATACAGGAGGACATTCGCCATGACCAGAGGACCCGGCAGGCGTGCTTGCCTTATCGTCGCCGTGATCGGGCTGGTCGCGTCCGCAACGATCGCTATGCGGATTGGCGCCGGCAACGGGCCGGCGCGCTACTACGTGGACTGCGAGCATGGCAAGAATGGCAACGCCGGGACGTCGCCCGTGTCGGCGTGGGCCAGTCTCGGCAAGGCCAGCGCCGCCCGCCTGAAGCCAGGTGACGCACTCCTGCTCGCAGACGGATGCACCTTCAATGGCACGCTGCGTGCGTCATGGCGCGGCACCGCGTCCGCCGGCATAACCATCGGAAGCTACGGCTCCGGGCCCGCGCCGGTCATCCACCAGAGCGCGAACAACAGCGAGGACATCGCCGTCACCGGCAGCTACCTCATCATCAAGGGCCTCGATCTGACGGCGAGTCCTCCGTACCGCCTGACGGCGTGCGACGATGCCGCGTACGGCTGGATCGTGGGGGTGGACTTCCAGTCCACGGCCACCCATGACACCCTGACCGGCAGCCGGATGAGCGGCCTCTACGCCGGGGCCTACCTGGAGGCCGGCTCCGCCCACAATCTCGTCACCCGGTCGGTCTTCGCCGGCAACAACATGATGTCGCCGAACGCCGCGAGCGGGAGCGCGGGAGCCTTCGGCGTCCTCCTCGCGGGTGACGACAACACAATCAGCCACAACGAGATCGACGGCGACAATCAGTGCTCGCTGGCCTACGGTTTCGACGGATCCGCGGTGGAAGTGTTTGGCGGCTCGAACAATCTCATTGAGTACAACACCGCCTCAGACGATAACGTGTTCACCGAGCTTGGCAATTCACGCAGCTCCGGTAACCTCTATGCGTACAACCTCTTCGACACATCGGTGCCGGGCCAGGGATTCCTGACCACCCGCGGCAGGTATGACACCGGCGATGGCCCCGTAACCAGGACCATCCTGTACAACAACACCGCCTACGAAACGGGGGCTGGTGACAAAGGCGTCGTGTGCTACGCGGGCTGTGATCCAAGGATCCTGATCATGGATAACGACATTATCGACACGATTGGCCAGGCTCTGTACGCGGATGGCCTTTTCGCGGAAAGCCATGACATTTTCTGGGGTATTAATGGCAGCCCGTCCATGCACACGCCGGCGCTCAGCGGAGCGTCCATGGAACGCAACCCGGACTTCGCCGACGCTGGCGCGGGCATATTCAGCCTCAAGCCGGGCAGCCCCGCGCTCGGGACGGGCATTCCCCTGCCGACCTCGCTGGGCCTGGCCACCAACTTGGCCGGGACGCCGGTGACCGTTCCGCCGTCCATCGGTGCATACGGCGCTGGCCCAGCCAGCTAGCTCAGCCCCTGCCCGGCGAGAAGGACGACACCCGGTGGCGGCGCCGACGTCCAGCATGTCATCATGTTGATGAGATACATTGTAGATGTACATCCTCAACATCAACGGCGGTGGATCGTGGCGCTGACGCAGATAGACATTGATGACGACGCCCTCGCCGAGGCCATGCGGCTGTCCGGGACGAAGACGAAGAAGGACACCGTCAACCTGGCGCTGCGGGAGTTCGCCGCCCGGCACCGCCGTGTCGCGGCCCTAGATCACTATGCCAGGCTCGCATCGGGGTGGGACTTCGAGGAATGGGAACGACGGCGGGCCGCCGAGAAAAACCCGGCGTGATCCGCTACCTGCTGGACTCGTCCGCCCTGTGGCGGATCCTGCGGGACGGGGCGCTGCGGGCAGCGTGGGCCGAGGTGGTCTCCGTGGGCGCGGTCGGCTCCTGTCACCCCCAGCGGGTCGAGTTCCGCCGCTCGGCCCGCACGATCGACGAGTACGAGCAGATGTCGGAGATGTTTGCAGCGCTGTATCCGGACGTCGCCGTCCCCAAGGCTGCATGGACGTGGATAGAGTCCGCTCAGTACCGTCTGCTGCGCCGCGGCGCCCACCGCGGGCTGTCAGCCGTCGACCTGCTGATCTGCGCCACGGCCGCCCAGCGTGACCTGGTCATGCTGCATGATGACAACGATTTCGCGACCGCCGCGCGTTACCTTCCCGACTTGCGGGAGCGCACCATCCACGATGTCCCTCCGGCCGGCTGATTTGCCTTGATCGATACGGCGAGTTCCAGTGCGGCGATGGCTATCAGGATCGTGACGAGGGCCTGGTAGCCGCCCACGGCGATGATCCCGCTCGCGATCAGTGGGAATCCGTAAACGCCGGCGAAGTAGGCGAGGCTGAAGTAGCACAGCGCCCAGTGGCGGAGGCCTTCGGGTGCCCGGCCGGCCGCGCGGGCCTGGATGAGCGGGTATGTGAGCCCGTAGGTGATGCCGAGCAGCAGGGAGCACACGCCGTACAGCACCGGATTGTGGCCCACGACCAAGAACCCAGACAGCGACAGGCACATGCCCGCGAGAAGCATCACCGTCGCCCGGCCCGGGCTGCACTTGGCCAGCAGTCCGGTGACGGTAAACCGCGGGATGATCACGCCGGTGGTGTAGCAGGCGTAGAAGATCGACGGGTTGAGTCCCCTGCTAGCGGCGAACGCGTCCTGGCCGGTGGTCATCGTGGCGAACACGCACGCGCCGAGACCGACCATGATCAGGAACGGCCTGATCCCGGGGGTCAGGATCAGCCGTGCCGGGCCGATCACGCCGCCCGCTGCCGAGCGGCTCCCGGCCGGCGCCGGTGCCGGCGGGATGAGCGTGGCCAGCAGGCAGAACATCGCGAGCGCGGCGAAGCTGAGAACGGCCGCGAGAGCGAACAGGTCCCGGTACGACACGCCGTGGCTGACCAGCAGCTGGCCGCCGATCGGCCCGATCCCCATGCCGATGCCGATGAACCCGGCGAGCATCTGGAAGCGGATGCTGGCCGGTGCCGCCCCGGGCATGGCGGAGACGGAAATCGGTGCCGAGGTGAACGCCAGGGCCCAGCCGGCCCCGAGCAGCACGCCCGCCGCGTAGGCGCTGGCGCTGCGCGCGCCGCCGCCGGCGAGCACCCCCGTCGCCACCGCGTACAGTCCCGCGCCGACAGCGGCGGCCCTGGCAGCGCCCATGCGTTCGGTCAGCCGCCCGCTCAGCAGAAGCGAACCGCAAGCGCCAAGGGCGCCGCACCAGTAAATGAGGCCGGCCTGCGCCTGGCTGGCCCCGGCGGCTTTCACGAATGCCGGAAGCAGCAGGGTCACGCCGTAGGCACCGGCCAGCAGCAGGCAGCCCAGGTAGAGCACGGCCAGCCGGTCACGAGCGGTGAGCCCGCTGGATGCGGGCCGGGCCCGGAGCGCTGGCCACGCCCGCAGGGCCGGGGGCGCGGGGTGGGACGGGACTGCGTTCGAAGTGGCCATAACAGCACCGTACGAGCCAAGTGGTACGCTCAAAAAGCACCACTTTTGGGTCAGTTTTAGGAACCACTATGCGGCAGCAGTCGGTCGAGGTGGCGCTGGCCGCCACCCGGGACAGCTCCGCGCCGCTGGCCACTCAGATCGCCGGCCAGCTCCGCCAGGCCATCGCCCAGGGCCGGCTCGCGGCCGGGGAGCGGCTGCCGGCCAGCCGGGCGCTGGCAGCCGAGCTCGCGGTGAGCAGAACGGTGATCAACGGCGCCTACGCCCAGTTGTTCGCTGAGGGGTGGATCGAGGGACGCCACGGGTCGGGCACTTACGTTGCCGACGGCGCTCGCGACGACGACTGGGCCATTGGCGGGTACGAGCCGGCGTCGGGGCGTGCAGACCCATCCGCTCCCGCCGGGCAGGCGCACGCCTATCAGGACCCGGCGCCGCTGATCAACCTGCGGCCTGGCATTCCCTGGATGGCCGGGATCGACCGGGCAGCCTGGCGGCGGGCCTGGCGAACCGCAGGCCTGCAATCTCCCGCCACGGCCGCAGACCCGGCCGGGCTTGCCGACTTCCGCGACGCGCTCACCGGCTACCTCCGGCGCAGCCGCGGAGTCCGGTGCACGCCCGCCGAAATCGTGGTGACCCGTGGCGTCGGCGGCGGCCTGAGCCTCATCGCCGCCGCACTGCTGCGCCCCGGCGACCGCGTCGGGGTGGAAGAACCGGGTTATCCGGTCGCCCGGGCCGTGCTCGCCGCGCACGGCGCCGAGGTGGTGCCCTGCCCGGTAGACGCCAACGGCCTGCTGGTGGACAGGCTGCCAGCCGGGCTGAAACTGATCTACGCAACTCCCGCCCACCAGTACCCGCTCGGCGGCCGGCTTCCCATCCCCCGGCGGCGTGCCCTGATCGGCTGGGCTCGCGCCCACGGCGCGCTGCTCGCCGAAGACGACTACGATGGCGAGTTCCGCTACGACGTCGCTCCGCTGCCCGCGCTCTACGGCCTGGACCCCGAGGTGGTCATCTACCTCGGCTCCGCCACCAAGGTGCTGACCCCCGCGCTGCGGGTCGGCTGGCTGGCAGCCCGCCCGGACCTCGCCGCCCGGCTCGCCGAGGCCGCCGATCGCCTCGGTGACCACGCCGCCGAGGCGGCCCAGCGTGCCGTGCTCACGTTGCTCACCACCGGAGACCTGGAACGCCATGTCCGGCGCATGCGCCACGAATACACCCGTCGCCGGGCAGCCCTCACCGCCGCGTTCGCCGATCAGAAAGCCGGGCACCTGCTCGGAGACCAGGCCGGCCTGCACGTGGTGCTGCAAACCCGCGGCGACGCCGGCGCAGCCGCCACCGCGGCCAGCCGACGCGGTGTAGCCGTCGGCACGCTCACCCGGTTCTACGCCGGGTCCGTCGCCCACAACGGCCTGGTCATCGGCTACGGCGGCGCTCCGCTCGACGGCGTCGCCCGCGGCGCCCGGATCCTGCACCAGATCCTGGCCAGCTGACAAACCATCACGCTGTCGTCGTGGCTCACGAGGAATGTCGGCCGTAGCCGATAGCGTTGTCCTGGGTTAGCTGGATATGTGAGGAGATATACGATGACCAGCCAGCTGGCCGAGCGCCAGACCCCAGCATCGTTACCCAGAGGCCGCGGTAAGGGCCCCGGCGGACAGCCCCGGGGATTGCTGCCGCAGCCAGGCCGCTGCCCCATACCGGGCTGCGGCGACCCGATCGACACGACGCGGCTGATGTGCCGTCGCGACTGGAACCTTCTGCCCAAGCAACTCCGGGACCAGGTATGGGCGACCTGGCGCTCGGGATACAGAGCCGCCAGCCCCGAGCACCAGCAGGCAGTACTTCAGGCGATCGCCGCGTGCCGCATTGCCCGGCTGCCGGGCTGGAAGCGGCAGCTCGCGAGGCTCCTGCCAGCTCAGCGGACCCCGTCCACGTGAGCGATGCCGGGCATGGCCCGGCAACAAGCTGCAACCGCCACCGGAACGCCCGGCCATCATGCCGCCCAGGTTGGTGGTGACCTCGACCTAGTTGCGGCGTTTAGAGTTTCGGCGTGAGTGAAGTTCAGATCGTGCTCGACGGCGCCTCACTGTCATGCGAGATGGTCGTCTCGGTTGCCCGCGACCGGGCCAACCTCGCCATTGCGCCCGGCGTCCTGGACCGGGTGCGGGCAGCCCAGCAGGCAGCCGTCCGGGTGGCCTCGCAGCGGACGGTTTACGGGCGCGGCACCGGTGTCGGGGCCAATGTGATCGTCGCGGGTTCCCTGGATGGCGAGGATCAGCTCGCGTTGCTGCGCAGCCATGCCTGCGGCGCCGGGCCACTCGTGGACGAGGTGCTGTGCCGCGCGGCGCTGGTGACACGCGCCAACCAGCTCGCAGCCGGAGGGTCAGGGGTTGCCGCTCAGCTCCTGGATGCCCTGATCGACGCGATCAACGCGGGCCTGACCCCGCCGGTGGCCCGCTACGGCGCGATCGGCACCGCGGACCTGACCACGTTCGCAATCACGGCGCTTTGCCTGCTCGGCGAGCGGCCCTGGCGCGATGGGCGCCGCAGCCCACCCGGCCAGCTGGCGGTGGATGCGCTCGCGTTCATGTCGAGCAACGCCGCCACAGCGGGCGAGGCGGCCATTGCCTGCGCCGATCTTCAGCGTCTGCTCGAGGCCGGCACCGTGATCGCAGCGCTTACCGCAGTCGCCACCGACGCCTCGGCCGAGCCGTACGGCATGCCGGTGCAAGACGCCCATCCGCACCCCGGCCAGCGTCGGGTCGCCGCCGCGCTGCGCAGCCTGCTGGCCGGGGCCGTCACCCAGTCGCAGCGGGTTCAAGACCCGTTCGGGCTGCGTACCTTGCCCCAGGTGCAGGGCACGGCCACGGACGCGGCCGGGCGGTTGCAGCAGGTGCTGGCCATCGAGCTCAACGCGGCGGCGGAGAACCCCCTGATAGATGCCGCGAACGAGAGAGTGTGGCACAACGGGAACTTCCTCACCGCGGAACTGGCGGTCGCGCTTGACGCCGCCAGAGCGGCACTGCACCCGGCTGCGGCTCTCGCAGCCGCCCGGCTGTCGGTCTTGAACGAGCCCGCGTTCACCGGGCTGCGGCCCTTCCTCGCCGACGGCGCGCCGACCAGCTCGGGCGTAATGATCCTCGAATATGTCGCCCACTCCGCGCTCGCGGACGTGCGGCGCTTCGCGACGCCGGCCGCGGTCGGCAGCGCCGTCCTGTCCCGGGGCGTCGAGGAATACGCCAGTTTCTCCACCCAGGGCGCGTGGGCGCTGACAGACGCCGTTCGCGCTTATCACGTGGTGCTTGCCTGCGAGCTCGTCGCGTCGGTGCGGGCGCTGCGCATGCGCGGGGTAGCTCCGCATGCGGGCGCGCTGGGCCAGGCCTTCGCCACGGCGGCTGACGTGCTTGATCCCTCAACTGCGGACCGTTCTCTTGAAGGCGATCTCACCGCGGCTTGGACACTGGCGCCGGCACTGGCCGGCCTTTTGCCACCGGGCGTGTCAGGGGAACTCCGGTTACCCGGTTGCCGTTCCGGTCAGGTTGACCAGCTCGTGGAGTACGCCTGAGGCGAGGTCGGCGAGGGAGCGGGTTTCGCCGTCGCGAATCCACTGTGCGAACGCGATTCCGAACACGGTGGCACCGGACTGCGCCGCAAGCGTGGCCGCCGGCTCGCCGATGCCTCGCGCGCGCAGTGCATCGGCGACCGTCGTGGCCAGGCCCGCGAATTTGTGCTGCTCGCGTTCCTGCAGCGCGGGGTTCTTGTCGATCACGGACTGCCGCATGCGTGAGTACGGGCGTCGGTCATCGGGGAAGAACGTTGCCACTGCGCGGAGGGCTGAGGCGATGACCTCGAGCGGCGATGCGGCGGGCGGTGCGGCGTCTAGCCCGTCAAGGAACGCCTGGAGGAACTGGTCCTGCCCATAGAACAGCACCTCGCGCTTGTCGCTGAAGTGGCGGAAGAAGGTCCGCTCGGTCAGCCCGACGGATTGGGCGATCTCCGCGGCGGTCGTCTGCTCAAACCCCCGGGTCGCGAACAGCTCCAATGCCGCCGCCTGCAGGCGTTCTCTTGCACCCGGCTCCCAGCGCACCATGGTCTCGATTCTAGTGATGACAGCGACTGTCGTGAAGGTGTATGGTGATGTCTGTGGCTGACATCAGTCACTGACATCAGCACAGCAGTCGCTCCGCCCCTGACGGAGCCGAAGGGAGACAGTGCCATGCGTGTTTTCATCACCGGAGCCTCCGGATGGATCGGTTCCGCCGTCGTCGATGAGCTTCTGGCCTCCGGGCATGAGGTCACCGGGCTCGCCAGGTCCGACGCCTCCGCGGCCGCCATCGAGGCAAAGGGAGCCAGCGTCCGCCGCGGTGACCTCGACGACCTCGCCAGCATCCGCGCCGGCGCCGAGGCCGCCGACGCCGTCATCCATCTCGCGAACAAGCACGACTTCTCCGATATGGCCGGCTCGGCCGCGGCCGAGCGAGCCGCGGTCGAGACCATGGGCGAGGCCCTCGCCGGCACCGGCCGCCCGTTCCTCCTCGCCTCCGGCGTCGCTGGCCTCGCCCAGGGCAGGCCTGCCACGGAGGACGACCCGTCCCCGTTCCATGGCCCGGACTCGCCGCGCGGAGGCAGCGAGAACCTCGCGCTCGACTTCGTCGGCCGCGGCGTGCACACCGTGAGCCTGCGCTTCGCGCCGACCGTGCACGGAGTCGGCGACCACGGGTTCATCGCCGTGATCGCCGGGGTAGCCCGCGAGAAGGGCGTCTCCGGTTACCCCGGAGACGGGACCAACCGCTGGTCAGCGGTGCACCGGTCCGATGCCGCGCGGATGGTCGCTCTCGGGCTCGCGAAGGCCCCGGCGGGCGCCCGCCTGCACGCCGTCGCGGAAGAGGGCATCTCCACCCGCGAGATCGCGGAGGCCATCGGCCACGCCTTCGACCTGCCCGTAGCCTCGATCGCCCCCGATGACGTCCCGGCCCACTTCGGGTGGATCGCCACCTTCTTCAGCATGGATCTCGTGGGGACGAGCACGAAGACCAGGGAGCTTCTCGGCTGGACGCCGACGGGCCCGACCCTGATCGAGGACATCGACGCGGGCGCGTACTCGGTGCACACGCCGACAGCCGGGTAAGGGACCCTGGCATGGGCGCATTGATCGTCTTCGGCTACGGTCCCGGAATATCGCATGCGACAGCGGAGCGATTCGGGCGCGAGGGCTACTCCCTGGCACTGGCCGGCCGGAACCCTGACCGGCTCGGCGAAGGAGCCCGCCTCCTCAAGGCCAGCGGCTTCGACGCCCGCGCCTATCAGTCCGACGCCGCTGATCTGGCGATGATCCGGCAGACCGTCGCCCCAGCTGTTTCATGATATGGGTGGCAAACGTCGTGTATTTGGTCGTTATCGACCCAGATCATGGAAATCGAATGTCTGAGCGGATCCCTGCTAGGACGGTTGGGGCTGGTGGGACTTGTGGTTCAGCAGGGAATGTCTCAGCCTCGCGTCATACCTCGACCACCGCCGCGTTAAGTACGCGGCATTGGGAAATCTCACTGAGTTGGCCGATGGCGGCCGCGGCGCGGCGGACCCCAGGATGGGGTGATCAAGCCCCGTCAGAAGGAGCGCCGTGGCCGTCCGCCATCCAGCCCGGGCCCAGCCCTGGGACAGGGCCGAGCTGCGGTTGCTCATCGAGGTGCCCGCGCTGCGCAAACTGGCCGATCGGGGCCTCAGCGATCAGGAACTCGCGGTGGGCCGACGGCTGGCAGGTGCCACGGTCCGGTCGGCCCGCGGCGGCGACGTCCGCGGCTATCTCCAGGCCGACATGAGCTTCCACCTGTACCTGCTCGAGCTGACGAGTGAGGGAGCCTTGTCCGAGGTAGCGCGCCTGCTTCTGGCGCCCCGGCCGGTCGGCGGTATTGAACCAGGCCAGCGGATTGCCGCCGGAGCCGGCGAACATGGCGAGATCGTCGATCTCCTCGCCGATGACAGGGTGACCGCCGCGGCGGACCTGTTGCGGCACCATCTGAGGCGGCCGGTGGCATGAGATCCGGCGACACGGTTTCCGCGGTTAGCCAGGCTGATCTTGATGCCTTTGTCCGGCACCACGACGACGTGCCTGAGCCACCGCCGGCACCACTTGTCGCCGCGCTCAGCGAGCTCCGGGGGTCCGACGATCCGGCTGTGGTGTTCGCCCGCCTGGCCACGGCGTGTGTTCCGGAGTTCGCCGACGCATGCCAGGTGGAGCTGGCCGACGGGGCCGAGCCCTCGTTCCGCGTCACCCGCCCGGATCGCGCCGGAGCCGAGCCGCCGGCCGGTCCACGCCAGCTCCTCGTCACCCCGTTCAAGGTGGCATGCCGAAGCGGATACTCCTGCTACGGCGGACTCGTGACGCATTGGTGGGTCAGCCGGGCGCCGGCGGAGAGCGACGCTGTGATCGCGGACCTGCTGGTGAAGCACGCGATCGCGCTGGTCGACCGGGAGCGCGTGATGGCGGAGCTGGGGCGGGCGGAAGACCGGGCCGCGAGCCTGGCCCTGGACGCCGTCTCCGGCCGCGTGATCAGCCTGGCCACCGGCATCGTGATGCACCAGCGCGGCGTGCCGGCCGACCAGGCCGAGGGCGTTCTGCGGCGGGCGGCCACGGCCGCCGGTACGGGCCTTGCGGTGCTGGCCGCCAGCGTGGTGCGCTCCGGGTCGCTGACCTGCGCGGTCAGCGAAGCTCGCCGGCTGCCGGGTGACGGAAGGCCTCGGCGATGATCTCCGCGCGGGACCGCGCGCTGAGCTTGGCCAGGATGTGCGAGACGTGCGTCTGAACGGTGTTCCGGGACAGGAACAGCTCGGCCGCGATGTCGGGGTTCGACCGGCCCTCCGCCACCAGCCGGGCCACGGTCAGCTCGGTCGGCGTCAGCGCCGCCCA
>JASHOI010000618.1 GCA_030041195.1 Streptosporangiaceae bacterium
ATCGTCGGCGTCGATCACCCTGCGCAGCGCCGGCAGCCCGGCCAGGTCTCCCGGCGCGGCCCCGAGCGCGCGGGCCTGAACCAGCGCGTTGCCGGCCGCCGACGCCTCGACCGGCCCGGCGACCACGGGCAGGCCGCACGCGTCGGCGGTGAGCTGGCAGAGCAGTTCGTTCCTGGCGCCGCCGCCGACCAGGTGGATGACGTCGGCATGCCGTCCGGACAGCTCCTGAACGGTGAGCACCGCTCGCCGGTGCGCGAGCGCCAGGCTGTCCAGGATGCACCGGACGGTCTCCGCTCGGTCGGCGGGTGGCCCCTGCCCGAGTGCTGCGCAGGCTGCGGCGATCCGGGCGGGCATGTCGCCGGGGGCGACCAGGGCCGGATCGTCGGCGTCGATCACCCTGCGCAGCGCCGGCCGCCCGGCCGCGGCGGCCAGCAGGTCGTCCCGGTCACCCGCGCCCGCGACGGCCCACGCCCGCAGCGACTCCTGCAGCAGCCACAACCCGGCCACGTTGCGCAGGTAACGGACCGTGCCGTCGACGCCGGTCTCGTTGCTGAAGTTCGCCGCCCGGCTGGCCTCGGTCAGCACCGGCTGGTCCAGCTCCATCCCCACCAGCGACCAGGTGCCGCAGGAGATGTAGGCGAAGTTCTCGCCCTGTGCCGGGACGCCGGCCACCGCCGACGCGGTGTCGTGCGAACCGACGGCGATCACCGGCAGCCCGGCGGGCAGGCCCGCACCCGCGGCGACCTCCGGCAGCAGCTCGCCGACGACCTCGCCCGGCCGGCGCAGCGGCGGGAAGATCCCCCGCGGGATGCCGGCGCGGTCGATCAGCGGCAACGCCCAGGTCCGCGACCGCACGTCGAGCAGCTGCGTCGTGGACGCGTTGGTGATCTCGGCCCCGGCCGAGCCGGTCAGCCAGTAGCCGAGCAGGTCGGGGATCAGCAGCAGCGTCGCCGCGGCCCGCAGCTGCGGGGTGCCCTCAGCGGCAACGAGCTGGCAGATCGTGTTGAGCGCGAGCTGCTGGATACCGGTGACCGCGTACAGCTCCGGGGCCGGGATCCTGGCCAGCACCCGCTCGACCGCGCCCTCGGTGCGCCGGTCGCGGTAGTGCACCGGGTTGCCGAGCAGCGCGCCGCCCGAGTCGAGCAGGCCGTAGTCCACCCCCCACGAGTCGATCCCGGCGCTGGCCAGCTCGCACCCGTCGGCCGCGGCTCGCAGCCCGTCGAGGACCTCCCGGTACAGGCCAAGGATGTCCCAGTACAGCGTTCCGCCTGAGCTGACCGGAAGGTTCGGGAACCTGTGCGCTTCGCGCAGGTCCAGGACCCCCGGGCCGACGTGCCCGGCGATGACGCGCCCGCCCGACGCGCCGAGGTCGACGGCCGCAACGGCGACCGGGCCCCGGCCGCTCACCGCAGGAACGCGGCCGTCACCCCGCCGTCGACCGGGATGTGCAGACCCGTGGTCAGCGACAGGTCGCCGGAGGCCAGCGCGGCGACCGCGGCCGCGACGTGCTCGGGCAGCACCTCTCGTTTCAGCAGCGTCCGCCGGGCATAGAACGCGCCGAGCTCCTCCTCGGGCACGCCGTAGACCGCCGCGCGCTTGGCCCCCCAGCCCCCGGCGAAGATGCCGGAGCCCCGGACCACGCCGTCGGGGTTGATCCCGTTGACCCGGATCCCGAACTGGCCGAGCTCGGCGGCGAGCAGCCGCACCTGGTGCGCCTGGTCCGCCTTGGCGGCGCCGTAGCCGACGTTGTCCGGCCCGGCCACGACCGAGTTCTTGCTGCAGATGTAGACGATGTCGCCGCCCATGCCCTGGTCCCGCATCACGCGCGCAGCCTCGCGGGAGACCAGGAACGAGCCCTTGGCCATGACCTCGTGCTGCAGGTCCCAGTCCGCGGCCGTGGTCTCCAGCAGCGGCCGGGAGATCGACAGCCCCGCGTTGTTCACCACGAGGTCGACGCCGCCGAAGGCCAGCACCGCCGCGGCAACAGCGGCCGCCACCGCCTCCTCGTCGGTCACGTCGACCACGACGTCAACCGCGACATCCGCCGAGCCGATCTCCGCCGCGACCTTCCGGGCCGCGGCCTCGTCCCGGTCGGCGACGACCACGCACGCGCCGTCGGCGGCGAGCCGCTGCGCGGTGGCCCGCCCGATCCCCGACCCCCCGCCGGTGACCAGCGCCACCCGCGTGGCCAGCGGCCTGGGCTTCGGCCGCCGGGCCAGCTTGGCCTCCTCGAGCGCCCAGTACTCGATCCGGAACTTCTCCGCCTCGCCGATCGGCTGGTACCGCGACACCGACTCCGCGCCGCGCATCACGTTGATCGCGTTGAGGTAGAACTCGCCGGCCACCCGCGCGGTCTGCTTGTCCGCGCCGAAGCTGAACATCCCGACGCCGGGCACCAGCACGATCGCCGGGTCGGCGCCGCGCATCGCCGGCGAATCCGGCGTCGCGTGCCGCTCGTAGTACGCCCGGTAGTCCTCGCGGTAAGCCGCGTGCAGGTCTCGCAACCGCGCGACCACCTCGTCCAGCGGCGCCGCCGCCGGCAGGTCGAGCACCATCGGCCGCACCTTGGTCCGCAGGAAGTGGTCCGGGCACGAGGTGCCGAGCGCGGCCAGCCGCGGATGCTCCCGGCGGGCCAGGAAGTCGAGCACCGCCGGGGTGTCGGTGAAATGCCCGAGCTGCGGCCGGTCGGCCGAGGCCAGCCCGCGGATCACCGGGGCCAGCGCCGATGCGCGGGCCCGGCGCTGCGCCTCGGGCAGCGGCAGGTACTCCGGGATTTCGGGCCCGAACGGGTCGCTCCGCCCGCTGGAGTCGAGGTACCGGCGGGCCGTGGCGATGATCTCCAGGGAGTTGGCCTCACACTGGTCGCTCGAGTCGCCCCACGCGGTGATGCCGTGACCGCCGAGGACCACGCCGATCAGGTCCGGGTTGCCGCGGGCGACGGCGGCGATGTCGAGGCCGAGCTGGAACCCTGGCCGGCGCCACGGCACCCACGCCACCCGGCCGCCGAAGCATTCCCTGGTCAGCCGCTCGCCGTCGGCGGCGGTCGCCAGCGCGATCCCGGAGTCCGGGTGCAGGTGGTCCACGTGCGGCGGGTCGAGCAGCCCGTGCATAGCGGTGTCGATGGACGGCGCGGCCCCGCCGTTGCCGAACAGGCAGTAGCCGAACGCGTCCACCATCTCGTCCTCGCGCTCGACGCCCGGGTACACGCCGGTCAGCGCGCGGAGCCGGTCCAGGCGGAGCACCGCGAGCCCGGCGGCGGTCAGCGTGCCCAGGTCGCCGCCGGAGCCCTTGACCCACATCACGTCGGCCGGCTGCCCGGTCACCGGGTCGGTGGCCAGCCCCTTGGCCGAGGTGTTGCCGCCCGCGTAGTTGGTGTTGCGCGGATCGGAGCCCAGCCGGTTGCTGCGCGCCAGCAGCGCGGCGACCTCCTGCGGTAGCTGCGGCGCCATCGGGCGGTTCTCCCTTCGGTCGCGGGTTGCCGATCAGGTCCAGCTGGCCGGTGTCCCGCCGACCCGGTCCGCCACGATCTTCTCCGGGTAGCCGGAGCGCAGGTACGCGCCGACCGGATCCGGGTCGAGGCCCATCTCATCGCGGAGCTCGCCGAGCAGCCCCCGGACGTCGGTGTTGTAGGCGTCCATCAGCACGGCGTTCGCGCCCAGCACGTCGCCGGCCTGCTGTGCCGCGGTCAGCGCCGCGCGGTCGACCAGCAGCGCCTTGGCCGTTGCCTCCTGCACGTTCATCACCGACCGGATCTGCGCCGGGATCTTCGGCTCGATGTTGTGGCACTGGTCCAGCATGAACGCGATCCCCGCCTCCGGCCGCAACGCGTCGGCCGCCACGACCTCATTCAGGATGCGGAACAGCTGGAACGGGTCGGCCGCCCCGACCATGAGGTCGTCGTCGGCGTAGAACCGGCTGTTGAAGTCGAACCCGCCCAGCCGCCCGGCGCGCAGCAGCACCGCCACGATGAACTCGATGTTGGTGCCCGGCGCGTGGTGACCGGTATCGACCACCACCTGGGCCTTGGGCCCGGCTGCCATGCAGTGCAGCACGGACGTGCCCCAATCGGGCACGTCGGTGGTGTAGAAGGACGGCTCGAACAGCTTGTACTCCAGCAGCATCCGCTGGTCTGGTCCCAGCCGCCGGTGTACCGCCGCCAGCGCCAGGGCCAGCCGGTCCTGGCGCGCGGCGATGTCGTCCTGGCCGGGGTAGTTGGTTCCGTCGGAGAACCACAGCTTCAGATCGCGCGACCCGGTCGCGTCCATGATGTCGACGCAGTCCAGCAGGTGATCCAGCGCCTTGCGGCGCACCTTCGGGTCGGGGTTGGCGACGCTGCCGAGCTTGTAGTCGTCGTCCTGGAACACGTTCGAGTTGACGGTCCCGATCTGTACGCCCGCGTCGCGGGCGTACCCGGCCAGCGCCGCGTAGTCGTCCACGCGGTCCCACGGGATGTGCACGGCCACGCTCGGCGCCACGCCGGTGTAGAGGTGCACCTGCGCCGCGTCGTCGATCTTCTCCTGGGGCGTGCGCGGGACACCGGGCTGAGTGAACACCTTGAACCTGGTCCCGGTGTTCATGAACGCCCACGACGGAATCTCGATCCGGTGCTCCCGCAGGGCGGTCTTTACGGCGGTCAGGTCAGGCATTCAAGGTCATCTCCATACGGCAGAATCTCAGCGCGCTCAGTCGAGGTGGAAGATCTCGGCGACCCTGCGGAATCCCTCGTCCGGCCGCAGCTCGCCGAGATCAGCGAAGTAGGGCTGCATTTCCGCCTGCCAGCGTGCGTTGACGTCAGTTTGCGCCATCCGCTGCTGTGCTGCGGAATAGTCATCGGTCTCCAGGTAGCCAATGAGCAGCCCGTCGTCGGTAACGAACAGCGAGTAGTTTGCCCAGCCCGCCTCCTGCAGCGCGCGGGTCATCTCCGGCCACACCTGCCGGTGCCTGGCCCGGTACTGCTCGAGCCGCTCCGGCCGGATCCGGCCGAGGAAGCACACGCGCTCCATCTGGTGTCCTCCGAATGTTCGGGCCGGGGGTGCCGGGCAGCACGGGTGCCGCCAGGATCCCCGCCTCCGGGACGGGGTGCCGGGCAGCACCAGAACCGCCAGGCACCCCACCCCTCGAGACGGTCAGAAGTTGAAATCGTTGATGTTGGCCGAGTTGAACACGGTGGGCGGGCCCAGGATGATCGTGTGATCGGGCCCGATGGTGTACTTGCCCAGCTTGCCCGCGGTGAAGGTCTCGCCCTGGGCGTTGGTGATCTTCTTGGACGCGAGGTTCACCGCGGCGTAGGCGGCGAGGTAGCCAAGGTTGGCCGGGTTCCACAGGATGAACGCTGGCGCGACGCCGTCGGCGACGTACGCCTTCATCTCGTCCGGTGTGCCGAGGCCGGTCACGATGACCTTGCCCTTCCACTTAGGCGTGGCGACGACCTGGGCCGCGGCCAGGATGCCCACGGTGGTCGGCGAGATGATGCCCTTGAGGTTCGGGTACTTCTCCAGCAGACCCTCTGTCACCTGGGTGGCGGTCGGCGG
>JASHOI010000619.1 GCA_030041195.1 Streptosporangiaceae bacterium
GAGGCGCACACCGAGCCCAGCGTGCACGGCAACCACGGTGAGCGGGTGATCAGCGGCAAGCGGCTGGTGCAGACCGCCACCGACATCTTCGTCGGCTGGGGCTCGCTGCACGGCAACGACTACTACGTCCGGCAGTTCCGCGACATGAAGATCATCCCGACCACCGACCTGATCGCCCCCGTCCTGGCCGAGTTCGCCACCGCGTGCGGCGAGACGCTGGCCCGCGCCCATGCCAGGACCGGCGACCCGGTGGCCATCGACGGCTACATCGGCAAGGGCAGGAACTTCACGGCCGCAATCAGCCGGTTCGCCCGCGCCTACGCCGACCAGAACGAACGCGACCACGCCCAGCTGGTCAGCGCCATCGCCTCCGGCACCGTCGAGTCCCGCCCGGGTTAGCCCGTGCGACGGCGAACACGCTGGGCCAGTGCGGTCGGTTGCCAGCTGTGCTAAATGAGGCTTCCCTCGTGTGCTAAATCGTGACTGACGGCTGTGCTAAAGTCTGACTAGCGACTGTGCTGAATGATGACTGGAGGGTCCCTGCTGTTGTGCCTGCCTACCTTCAGCGACTGATCGATCCGATACTCGACGAGCTGATCGCCGATCATCCGGCCATCCTTGTTGTCGGCCCCCGTGCCTGCGGGAAGACCACTACCGGCCGTCGCCACTGCGCGGGCCGACTCCGCCTGGACCGGCCGGCCGAAGCAGCGGTGGCACGCGCAGATCCTGATGCAGCGCTATCCGACGGCCCCTTCCCCCTCCTTGTCGACGAGTGGCAGCTCGTACCCGAGGTGCTCGGCGCCGTGAAGCGAGCCGTGGACGAAGGCGGGGGACCTGGGCGCTTCCTGCTCACTGGCTCGACCCAGGCAGACCTAACCGCAGCGGGCTGGCCCGCTACTGGCAGGTTGATCCGGACGGAGATGTATGGGCTAACCGAGCGCGAACTCGAGGGTCGGGCGACTCAGGCCTCATTTCTGGACCGGCTCATGGCAGGCGGGCTGGATCAGGTGTCCGTACCCGGGACTGCCCCGGACGTGCGTGGCTATCTCGCCCGGGCGCTGCGGGGCAGCTTCCCAGAGGTGGCGCTGACCGATAACGAGCGAGCCCGCCGGCGGTGGCTGGCCAGCTATCTCGACCAGGTCGTCTCCCGCGACGTCTCGCTGGTTGGTACGGTGCGTGATCCCATGCACCTTCGCCGCTACCTGCAGGCCCTTGCCGCCAGTACCGGCGGGATCCCGACCCTGAAAACCCTCATCGACGCTGTCGGCATCGACCGATCCACGGCGAAGGCCTACGACGCGATGCTGGAGACCCTGTTCCTCACCGAGCAACTCCCCGCCTGGTCGACGAACCGGCTCAGTAGGCTGGTCCGCCTCTCCAAGCGCTATCTCATCGACCCGGCGTTCGTAGGCCCGCTGCTCGGTGTCGACGTCCGGGCCGCCATGCGCGACGGAGACCTGCTAGGCCGAGTTCTGGATAGCTTCGTGGTCGCGCAGCTACGCGCCGACTGCACAGTCAGCGCACTCGCGCCCCGCCTTTTCCATGTCCGCGACGCCAACGGCCGGCACGAGATTGATGTACTGGCCGAGTTCGCCAATGGCCGGGTTGTCGCGTTCGAGGTGAAGGCTGATGCAGCCCCCGGGCCACACGCAGCCCGCCACCTGCGCTGGCTCAAGGACGCGCTCGGCGACCGGTTTGCCGCGGGCGTTGTCCTGCACACTGGCCCGCGGCCGTTTCGTCTCGAGGAGGCGATCTTCGCCCTGCCTATCTGCGCACTCTGGGGCTGATGCATGACTGTCCGGCTAGGACTGCGCGCTCTGTTTCGCCGCCACCCATGCGTCGACGGCCTTGCCCAAGACCATGAGCGGGAGGGCGCCGTGGTCGAGGACGGCGGAGTGGAAGTCCCGGATGTCGTAGGCGGCTCCGAGCCGGGTTCGGGCGCCGTCGCGCAGCCGCAGGATCTCCCGCTGCCCGATGAGGTAGCCCAGCGCCTGTCCGGGCACGGCGATGTAACGGTCAATCTCGGCAACGTTCCTGGCCGCCAACGTCGCCGCTGTCACGCTCCTGGCCATCGCGCCCTCGTACGGCTGGGCTCTGGTGCTGTACTGCGCCTATGAACTCGTCTACCTGACGGTGACGTCGATCGGCATCACCGTCAGGCAGATGACCACATGCAGTCACGAGTCAATACCGCGGGCAGGCTCATTGCCTTTGGCGGGCAGCCAGTAGGCGCTCTCCTGGCCGGCCTGCTCGCCGAGGTACTGCCGATCCGGCTTACCTTCGCATTACTGGCCGTCGGCGTCGGGCTGGCGGGATGGGCATGTCTTGGCGCTCGCCCGCTGTCAGCAGTCTCCATATCTGCCCCGCCCACCGGCGCACCGGCTGAATAGCTGCGGCGACAGCGCGGATGCAGCGGTCTTGCCTGCTTTTTGTATCAGGCCGCCTTGCGTCGTTCTCTGTTTCCGTAGGAACGGCTGGCTCGGGGGATATCCCCTGGCCAGGCCGCCCTTCCCCTGTCACTCGCTGGTTCGCGAGCAAAGGAGACTCCGGTGGTACAGGCCCCATCACCGCCGATCCCTGCGCTTAACACCCGGCCCGGTCTCTCGCTTGCTGATGTGGCCGGGAGTCTGGGGCCTATCACCGATCTTGCTGGTACCTGGATCGGGAAAGGCTTCAGCCTGATCTCGCTTCCGGATTTCGACTCGAAACCGCCCAGTACCGGGCCGAAGCCGTTCCGGCTGAAACTCAACTCGACCGTGGAGATCTTGGAGTTCACGCCGATCGGGGGCCTGGTGCCAAACCGCGGCTCGACCGGGCAGGATGACATCAGCATCTTCGGCCTGCGCTACCTGCAGCGGGTTTCTGACGCTCTCACCAACGAACCGCTGCACATCGAGCCCGGGTTCTGGCTCAACGTGCCGCGCACGGACATCCCTGCCGACGGACCTACCGTGGTCCGCCAGGCTTCGGTACCGCATGGGAGCTCGGTGCTGGCCGTGGGCACGGGACTGCACCTGAGCGGCGGCCCGGAAATCGGCCCCGCCAACTCGACACCGGTGAAGAATCCAGTCGGCACACCGCTAGCCCCCGAGTATCTGGCGCCGTTCGCCGATCCGCCGCTGCCACCCGGCTTCAAACCAGGCTTCGTCCGGAACCCGAACCTGGCCCTTCTGGAAGCGATCCGGGGCCAGACCATCGCACACACGGTGGTGCTGATCATCTCCACCGCAGCGCCGCTCAACGGGTCTGGTCAGCTGGGCGGCGGCATCGTGAACATGCCCTTCGACATCCGCAACGCGAACGCGACCAGGCTCGACGCAATCTTCTGGATCGAGACTGTTAAGCAGGCTGACGGCACAACGTTCCAGCAGCTGCAGTACACCCAGACGGTCATCCTGAACTTCC
Source organism: Streptosporangiaceae bacterium (assembly GCA_030041195.1). The sequence goes on from JASHOI010000619.1 coordinate 3,406, forward strand.
TTGGCATCAACTGGCCGCACATCTCCGTGGCCACCTTGACTAAGCAGTGAGAACGAAGGCCCGGGGGGGCATTGGCCGACACGACCGGCGAGTTCGTGTTGGCCAGCCTGGGCGCTCTGGCGGGGCTGGGCCGGACGCGCCGGAGGCCGTGGTGCGGCAATCGCCGCACCACGGCCTCACCATCGGCAGGTCCCGGGATCGAGGAGGAGAAGGAATATCCGGAATGCCTGACCGAACCGCCTTAACCTGCGACGATCAAGCTAATGCGTTTCGGGCTCACGCCCGTCTGCCAGCAGCGCGGCTGAGCGACGGCGAGACCGGTTTACTGCGCATGATCCTGCAGGGTCTGCCGGGCTGGAAAGGACCCGCGATGAAGGACGACACATCGGTCAGTGCCCTGGTCGCTCGCGTGGTCGATGGCGACCAGGAAGCATGGAACGAGATCATCGAGCGGTACGCACCGCTGGTCTGGTCCATCTGCGTGCGCCATCAGTTAAACCGCCCAGACATCGATGATGTTGGCCAAAGCGTCTGGCTGCTGCTGGTCGAGAACGTCGCCAAGCTGCGGGATGCGGAAGCGCTGCCCGGCTGGCTAGCGACAACGACCAGGCGCGAGTGCCTCCGGGTCCTGAAGGCGGCCCGGCGGCACGATCACGCAGACCTGCCGCCGGAGGAGCACATGCCACCGCTTCCTGACGCCCCAACGATCGAGCAGGAAGTCATCGTGGCCGAGCGCAATGCGGCGCTGCGCGCCGCGTTCGCTGAGCTTGCGCCCAGCTGCCACCAACTGCTTTCGATGCTGATCACCGACCCACCGATCTCCTACGCGGACATAAGCGCCAGGCTGAACCTTCCCGTCGGCAGCATCGGCCCGACACGGTCTCGCTGTCTGGAGCGGCTCCGCCGGTCACCGCACCTCATCGGGATTTTCGGCGACAGTGCCCCGCACATCGAAGTCAGGAAGACCGGAAGGTGAGCACGGTGTCTGAAGGATGGGACGACGAAGTACTCGTCACGGCACTGCGCCAAGCGGTATACGCCAGACAGGCCGTGCCCGCTGATTTCGTGGCAGCGGCAAAAAACGCCTTTACCTGGCACAACATCGACGCCGAACTCGCGCAGCTCACCTACGATTCCAGCTGCGACGCCGAACCCGTGCGGGGCACGCGATCCGAGGCCGCGTCGATCCGATCGCTGACCTTCACCTCGGCTCACATGACGATCGAACTCGAGGTCAGCCACGACTCGCTGGTCGGCCAGATCGTCCCGCCCCAGGCCGGGACGATCAAAATCCAGCACCGGGACTGCCCAGAGGCCGCGGTCACCGCGGACGAGATTGGCTGTTTCTCGATCCATCCCATTCCGTCCGGCCCGTTCCGGCTGCATTGCAGAACACAAGCTGGCGTCGATGCCTTCACTGGGTGGATCACCCTGTGAGCCGACCGATGCCGACGACCGCCTGATCAGCTAGCACCCAGTGCGACGAGGGAGACCGCCGTCGCGTGCTGGATCGGATCGGTAACGCCCATCCGGACGCTGTGCAACGACTCCGCCATGCTCTGGCCTGCCCGGAGGTGCCGGTGCAGGTCAACCATCAACGGCACGACGGCCCGGTCATTCAGCGGGACCACGCCAGCGATGACCCCGGCCGTGCCTAGCGGCAGCAGGCTGCTGACCAGGCCGAGCAGCTCATCGGCTCCAACCGGGGCCAGGACCCCCGAGTCGCAGCTCGACAGCACCAGCCGGTACGGCGCGCGCCGCAATTGCTCAAAGTCGTAGACGGTCAGCGGCCCGTCGTGCAGGTGCAGAGACGAGAACATCGGGCTATCGGCGCGGAAGCGCCCATGAGCCGCAATGTGTGCCAGCCATACTCCATCGATGGCGGACAGCACCCGCGAGGAGGTGGCATCGCCATCCGACAGTACCGTGACATCTTCATATTGCCGGGCCACCTCCGGCACCTCCGCGCCTTCGGTGACCAGGCCGGGCCCACGAATGATCGCGACCTGGTGGCGGCCGGGCGGCCGGGCTGCGTGAGCTCGCAGCCATGCATTCGCGGACGGGGCAACGCTGAACACGCGTCCGCCCAGCGCAGGGAGTAGCGCCCACGGGATGGCGTGCAGCTTGCCTGGCGGGACGACAACGACTGACTGGTCGCCCAGGTGGCCAGCCGCAGAGCCGAGGATCGCCTCTTGGAGATCAGGGCCGACTGCCTTGAGGATGGCCATGGCGCTGTCGGGGTCGTCACTCGGCCGGTCGCGAGCCAGGCGGCGCAGGGCAAAACGAGCAAAGTCAACTCCGCGGATCGCATCCTGCGTGCGACCCGCCGTGAACTGTCGCACTCGCCCCGCTCCGCAGACGAGCACATACAGGAGGCCGTCGACATCGACGATCTCCACGAGCTGCGCCCGGCCCAGCTTCTCCAGCAACACTGCGACATCTATGGCGCTATGGCCGGCGCCGGCTATACCGCGTGCTTGCAGAGACTGAGCACGGATCACACCCTCGAGCCGCAACTCCTCCCGCTGTAGTGCGCTAGTCGGCGTACCGTGCCGTCGCGCGTCCTCCAGCCGACTGGTCACCTCCCGAAGCGCGGCCAGCCGCGCATTGAGTTCTGCATCTGCAGAAGGCCGTACCGCGGGCACCCTCAGCGCAGCGGCCCGCCACCGTTCAGTCCAGGCCAGCAACAGCCGGGGCCGCTGAGCCGCCGCCACATAATGCTGGGCGAGCAGAGCCAGTTCGGAGCCGCGGGCGGTGGCCTGTGCCCGCAGTTCTGACGCACCCAAACTGACTTGATGCTCATCCAAGACCTCGAGGCCCCGTCGGCAGGCGACCAGCATCCGGCGCGGCTCAGCCCCCGCCTCCGCCCGCAGCGCTTCGGCCAGCCAGCCACTGGCGCGTGCCATCGCCGAACCTCGGCGCCTGCTCCGCGCGGCCGCGGCAAGATAACGATCGGCTTCGGTCCGCCTGCCGAGATCCAACGCAATCCGTCCGGCCAGCATGTGCGCCTGCGTGGCCTCGGCGGACCCGAGTTCCTCCAGTCGGCTGGCGGCCCGCTTCGCCGCCTGAAGCATACGACCCGATACCGTGTCCACTGCGTATTGCGCTTGGACGAGTACCAACCCGGCGTGAGCTTGCCCCCATGCGCTCTGCTGAGACCGGAACAGGCGATAAGCGGCCCGTGCTCGGTCCAGTGCCACCTGTGGTTGCGCTGCGGCTAGCGCGCAGTTGGCCGCCACCAGCAGCAATTCGGCCTTCTGCGTGGAAGGGCCACGGTCCCGCTCGATATCACGAACTGCGGTGTCCGCCTCGTCTAGCGCGTCGTCGACCAGTCCAGCTGCCAGCAATACATGACATCGGTCGCGGCTGAGAAATGGCGTGGGGACGTTGAGAGGTTGGTAACGGGAAGCGGCCTCGTGGAGGAAGGAAAGCGCCGTCGGAAGATCTCCTGATCGGAATGCAACCCACGCACGGTTGAGAACCGTATGAATTGATTCCATCTCCTGGCTCGTTTCGGCGTACAGGCGCCCGGCGGTCTCGAAATCGGCATCGGCCCTGGCGAGCGAGCCGACGGCTAGGTGGGCCAGCCCGCGGCCACTCAGCGCTCGCGCCAACCAGAGCGGGTCATCTGCGCGCTGCATCACATTTACCGCATGGCGGAAGTCGTCCAGCGCTGCGGCATGCTGACCCAGGGTCCACAGCACCATGCCGCGCCGGTGCAGGACCCGTCCCGCCATTACCCCGCTAGCCAGATGAACCGCGCCGTTGAAGGCAGCTAGCCCGTCGGTCGTCCGCCCTGCGAGTACAAGCGCGGCCCCCAGTGCGGCCAGCACGTCGGCCTCGCGATCCGGTGAGCTGATCCGGCGGGCCATGCGCAGCGCGTTCCGTAGCTCGCGGACGCCAGCGTTGACGTCGCCGACGTCGCGCAAAACTATCCCAGCAGTCTGGTGTGCAATCGATGCCTCGTAGGGGCGAGGTCGCGCCGCTAAGATCTCGCGCGCCCTGGCTAGTGCCTCCTGCGGACGGGACAAGGCCAGCAGCAGGAGATCGTCCAGATTGCCTTCACCGGAGCCGACCGTAGTACCGTCTTCTGCCACGTCGTAGATGTTAGAGGCTGCTCGCGCCTGTTGTCCGTTTTCAATTGACCACTCTAAGCCATTAGAGATACGCAAGCGGTAATCGCCGCTGATTGGCTGGCGGACCAGCGAAGGCGCCTTCCGCAAGGAGTATCACTTCGCGCAGGGTTTGCTCTGTATGAATACAGGGGCCTGCAGGCGTGTCCACGCGCCTGCGGCCCCTGCGCCACCGGCCTGCCGCGGGCAGGTGGCGAGCCGATTCATGAGTTCAGAAACCTGGGGAGACCCGCATGCCTGAACAGTCAGATGATTGGAAAGTCGGCCTGGAACGTAGGGTCGTCGATGAGATCCAGTACGTCATCGACACCTTCCACCCGTCGCCAGGAGAGCGAACCGGCATCGGGGTCGCTCGCGGCGAGAACCGCGTCGACCACCTGTACGCCGCGGGCCAAATCCTGGTCCGCGATGAATACCTTGGCCAAGTACTGGAGATCCTCGAGTTGCCGGCTGAAGGAGAGCTGCGCGATGCTGGCCGACTTCAGCGCGTTATCACGGGCGTAGTCCTGCTCACCTTGGACGAGGCGCAACCCGCAGTGCTCGACGCGCTCGACGTGATTGATCAGCGACTCGGCCGCGGAATCGCGACGCCTGATCATCTCCTAACCGTCTCGCCACAGGGCCCCATTTGCCCGGCCACAGAACCGCAGGAGGTCTACTACGACATCGAGCCCTATCCCTCGGTGAGCCAGGGCAACGGCGGTGCCGGCGTTCTGATCTACATGGACGACACGGGGCTGCTGAAAGACGCGGCCTCGGATCACCCGTGGCTGGCGGGGGTCCAGGGAGACCTGGATCCTCTGCCGCCAGTCGACTCGTCCGGCACACAGACGATCCCGCCGTACACCGGGCACGGCACGTTCGTCGCGGGGGTTGCCCGGTGCATGGCGCCCGCCGCGGACATCATCGTGAGCGACGCGTTCTCGACCGCGGGCAGCGAGCTGGAATCCAACTGGATTCCGCGGCTCGAAGCCGCGCTCAGCCTTGGGGTGGACATCTTCCACCTGACGATCGCGGCGCACTCCCGGCACGACTTCCCGCTGATCGCGTTCCGGGAGTGGCTCAAGCACCTGCGCGAGCACGGGGGCGCGGTGTGCGTGGTCGCGGCGGGCAACAACGGCTCGAGGAGGCCCAGCTGGCCGGCCGCCTTCTCCGACGTGATCGCAGTGGGCGCGCTCGGCGGCGACTGGCGCGGCCGGGCCACGTTCAGCAACTTCGGGCCGTGGGTCGACGTGTACGCGCCAGGGCGCGACCTGATCAACGCGTACGCCTCCGGCACCTACACCTGCCACGTCGATCCGTACACCAAGAAAGTCCGGAATTTCTACGGCATGGCGAAGTGGAGCGGCACGTCGTTCTCGACACCGATCGTGACCGGGCTCATCGCCTCCCGGATCTCCAGCACGGGAGAGACTCCCCGGCAGGCGGCGGCTGCGGTGCTGGCCGAGGCGCGAGACCAGGCGATCCCGGGTGTCGGTCCTGTGCTGTGGCCCAGTGGGTACCCGTACCCAACGACGCCGTAGGCCCGACGTCAGATGCGCCCGGGAGCCTGCCCCCCTTGAGGCTCCCGGGCGCACCCGTTCCTGGCGGCGCTACAGCAGCGCCTGCTCGGCGAAGATCAGCATCTGCTGCCACAGCGGGTCGGTCGCCTGGTTGGCCAGGGCGCCGTGCAACGCCAGCAGCAACGACTCTAGGTCAGCTTCGCGCAGCCGGGCAGGGTTCGCGGCCGCCATATGGGCCAGATGGGACTGGGCCAGAACCCCGTTGGCGCTGGCCACCACGGTGCCGACCACATCGCCGGGCCAGCTCAGTTCGCCTTCGAGCGTCCCCGGGGTTATCTCCGTGATGGCGCCAAACGACGCCATCGTGAAACGGTCGGACGACTCAGGCTCGAAAAACGCCGCGACCGTTTCGACGAAATCCCGCAGCGGGATATCGTCGAGCCCGCTTCCGGGGCCTGCCAGCTGGGCGGCGACCTGATCCTTGATCTCGTGGACCTGCCCGGGCGAAAGGACCTCGGTGAATTGCGGCACCGGCGGCCCGCTGGTCCAGAACTGCCTGGTGAACCGGCCGCCGGAGTACGAAACCAGGATCCCGGTACCCGGATCCGGCAGCTCGGAGGCGATAATCACGGCCCCGCCAAGTTCGGAGAGCCCAGGTCCGGAGAAGCCGCCTGCCCACGGTCCCGTTGCTGCATTTGGGTCACGTGACCGCGGCGCCATTCGCTGCTCCTTGCCCGAGCCATTCGATTTCGCTTCTCAAGCAAGCAGAGGTGCGGCGCGCGGCTCCTGATACCTGCGGGGCCGAGGCGCGGGCAAAACCAGCGACGGCCCGGCGCTCAGAGGTGATACGCGTACTCGCGGAACTCCCAGTCGGTGACGAACCGCTCGAAGCGCTCGATCTCGTTGCGCTTGTAGGACAGGAACGACGTCACGAAGTACTCGCCCAGCACGGCGCCGAACTCGCGGTCAGACTCCAGGGCGTCGAGCGCCTCGCCGAGCCGCATCGGCAGCATCTGGGACCTGCCGGGGTCGTAGCCGTACCCCTCGAGCTTGGCCGGCGGCTCCACCTTGTCCTGGATGCCCAGGTAGACGGCGGCGCCGAGGGCGGCCATGGCCAGGTACGGGTTGGCGGTTGCGTCCCCGAGCCTGACCTCCATCCGCGCGGCGCTGCCGCGCTCGGGCGGGATCCGCACCATCGCGCTGCGGTTGTCCAGGCCCCAGTCGATCAGCCACGGCGCCAGCGTGTCCGGGCCGAAGCGCTTGAACGAGTTGACCGTGGGGTTCAGCAGCGCACTCAGTGCCCTGGCGTGCCGGAGCACGCCGCCTATGGCGTAACGGGCGGTTGGCGACAGCCCGTCGGGGCCATCGGGATCCCCGAACGCGTTGGCCCCGGATGTGTCGTTGAGCGAGACGTGAACATGGAACCCGGAACCGCCCTCGTCGTTGAAGGGCTTGGCCATGAACGTGGCCAGCAGCCCGCGGTGCCGGGCGATCTCCTGCACCGCCGACTTCAGCCGGAACGAGCGGTCGGCGGCGTCGACCAGCTCCGAGTGGGTGAGGTTGATCTCGAACTGGCCGGGCGAGAACTCGTGGTTGGCGGCGGTCACCCGCAGGCCGGCGTCCCTGAGCTGGCGCAGCATGTGCACGAGCAGGCCCTCCGGGTCGCCCTTGCGGCCGACCACGTACACGTTGCCCGGATCGTTCGCGTAGCGCTGCCAGCTGCCGTCGGCGGCCCGCTGGCACACGAAGAACTCCAGTTCCGGGCCGCAGACCATCGTGTAGCCGAGGGCGGACACCTGCTCGGCCACCCGCCGTGCGACGGCCCGGGGCGACTCCGGTGCCGCCTCGCCGTCGGGCGTGGTGGCCTCGCCGAGGCACCAGGCCGCGTTCGGCTCCCAGGGAAGCGGCGTCAGCGTGGCCAGGTCGGGGTAGACGGTGATGTCCGGCAGGCCCATCTCCAGGCCGCCCTGGATCGGCACCACGTCGCCCATCGGGGAGGTGTGGTAGACCGCGCGGCAGAACGCCAGGCCGTGGCCGGCCGCCGTGGCCAGCTCGTCGAGCAGCACGTCGCGGCCGCGGTCTATGCCGATCAGGTCGGGATAGGAGACCCGGACCACGTCCACGCCCTGTTCCCGCAGCCGCTCGCAGATGGCGGCGACGTCTGATGGCTGCGTCACGGCGGCTCCTGGGGCGGAGAACGTTCGGGTACAAACGAACTGTCGCAGCGTAACCGCGGCGAACCGCCCAGGCAAGGCCCGCCGTGATTACCCGGCGCACTCCGCCGATGATCCCACGCCCACGCGAGCGCCCACACCCCCGGCGCCCGGGCTCGGCCGGACCAGGCGGGCCTGAGGATGAACCCGCGTCCGCTGCCGCCTGCCTACCAGAACCACCAAACTCGGCGGTCCGAGGCGGAGCCTCTCAACCGCGCCAGCCAAATAACGGGGAATCCTTTCGGAACGGGGAATCCCGTCAGCGAATGCGACTGACAGGATTCCCCGCAAACCTGATCATGGAGACGTTGCCGCAGCGGCCCGCTCGAGGGGGCCGCCCCGCCAGGACGGCAGGGGGCGGTCGCCGACCCCGACGGCCAGGCCGGCCCGAGCCAGCAAGCGGGTGGAATCCAGCGTGGGCAGCGGCGAGTCTGCGGGCGTAACCAGCAGCGGGATCTCGGTGCACACGAGCGCGACCGCGTCGCAGCCGCGTTCCGCCAGGTCGGTGATGACCCTGACGTACTCCTGGCGGGACTCGTCGGTGAACACCCCGTTCACCAGCTCGTCGAAAATGATCTTGTTCATGAGCTGCCGGTCGTCTTCGGCCGGGATCTCGCTGGCGATCCCGCGGGCGGCCAGCGCCCGCGGATAGAGCGGGCTGTCCATGGTGTACCGGGTGCCGAGCACGCCGACCCGGGTGCGGCCGTCGCTGGCGGCCTGATCGGCGACCACCTCGGCGATGTGCAGGCCGGGCAGGGCCAGGTCCGGCCCGGGGTGCTCCAGGGCCAGGTGCGCGGTGTTGTCCGGGCACATGAAGAACTCGGCGCCCGCGCGCGCGAGCCGGTCCACGCTCACCGACAGCGTCGCCCGGATCGGGTCGTAGTCACCCGCTTCCCACGCGGGCATCATCGGCCCGAACGCGATGTAGTCCAGCGTCAGGTCCGGGTACACGTGGGAACCCAGCCGGCGGACCCCCTCCTGGCAGAACTCCAGGAAGCACAGGGCCGCGCCCTCGGTGCTGTGCGCGAGAATCCCGCAATGTTTCACGTGCGCTCGCTCTCCAGAGTCAGTTTGACGATCGGCGGCCGGGCCGCGATCCTGGCCGCGTGACCGGCTTCATATAGCACTGAATTCAACCTAGCGCGGATGTCGCGCGGGCCCCGCGGGCCCCTGGCGAGTCCGCGGCGTCTGCACGCCCCGGTTCGCCCAGCCGTGCTCCTCCACGGCGCTGGCCGCTTTCACCGCCGCCAGCGACCGCCAGGAGGAACACCCAGTGCCAGGCAAGCCTCGCTTTGTCGCGCTCACCCAGCGCGTCCGCCAGCTTTACCCCCAGGTCACAGACCCGGCCCGCCTGATCACCGACGGCCGGGTGCACGTTAACGGCGTCGCGATCAGCAACCCGCGCGCCCGGATCCCCCGCGGCGCCGCGGTCGCCATCGCCGGGCCGGCGGGGCCGCCGAGGGGCACCCGCAAGCTGCAGCCCGCCATCGACGCGTTCGAAGTGCGCGTCGCCGGGCGGGTGGCCATCGACATCGGCGCCGCCACCGGCGGGTTCACCCTCGCGCTGCTGGCCGCCGGCGCGCGGCGGGTCTACGCCGTCGACGCCGGCCACGGCCAGCTTCTCGGCTCGCTGCGCGGCGACGAGCGGGTGGTGAACCTGGAACGCACGAACCTCGGCGTGCTCACCACCAGGCTGGTCCCGGACGTCGTCGACATCGTCGTCGCCGACCTGTCCTATCTCTCTCTGGCGGTCGCCGCTCCCCAGCTGGAGGCGGTCGCCATCGCCGATGAGGCGGACCTGATCGCCCTGGTCAAGCCGATGTACGAGCTTGGGCTCGCCGCTCCCCCGGCCGACCCGGATCAGCGGGCCAAGGCGGTGGAACTCGCCGCCGCCGCGTTCGAGGGCACCGGCTGGCGCTCGCCCCGGTGGATCGAGAGCCCGGTCACCGGGCGGCGCGGCGCGATCGAGTACCTGCTGCACCTGCGCCGAGGCGCCGGCGCCCGCCGGTGACGGACCATGCGCCGACCACTTAGCATCCGTAGCAGCCACAACCGTACGGTTACAAACGACCCAGGAGCCGACGTGAGCGATGTCGCCGGGTTCTTCTACCCCAGGACCGCGACCGGCCGGTCCTCCCTGCTGCCGGAACCACCCTGGCACTACTCCGGCGACCTGCTCACGGTGGAGTACCGGACCGACCCGGCCCGGGTCGCCGAGCTGCTGCCCGCCCCGCTCGCCCCCGCCCCTGACGACCCCGGGGCTGTGGCGCTGATCTGGGCCGACTGGCAATCTTGCGGCGACGACGGCGCCGAACTGCTGGACCCGGTCCGGGCGCAGTACCGGGAGTGCTTCGCCGTGGTCCGGTGCAGCTTCGAGGGCCAGGTGTACTCGCGTTGCGTCTACATCTGGGTCGACTCCGACTTCGCGCTGGTCCGCGGCCTGCACCAGGGCTACCCGAAGAAGCTGGGGTCGATACACCAGACCCGCCCGCACCCGTTCGGCCGCGCGGCCCCGCGGATCGCGCCCGGCGGGGTCTTCGCCGGCACGCTCGCAGCGGCCGACCGGCGGCTCGCCCAAGCGGTGGTGACGCTGCGCGAGGAAACTGACGCGAACGGGTTCGTCAACGCGCACCCGATGGCCCACCACCGCTGGATGCCGTCGATCGAGAAGGGTGCACCGGACGCGCTCGACGAGCTGATCGCCTCCGGCAGCGCCAGCGTCGAGGCCGGCCCGGCCTGGCGCGGCGACGCCACGCTGGAGCTGTTCGAGTCGCCCACCGAGGAACTGGCCCGGCTGGAGGTCGGCGAGATCATCGGAGGCTACTACCGGCAGGTCGGCGTCACCTGGGACGGCGGGCGGGTGCTGGCCCGCCGCAGCGTTCCCCAGCCAGCCGAATGATGTGGTGGGCCCCTTGCGGTCGCAACGCGGCCCGCTCAATGTGGTCGTGGGTCCCCCATTGTTCAAAGAGGAACAGCGTGGGCACCACCACACTGTTCCGGACCGGCCAGCGCTCAGCTCCCTTGACCTCCGGCGGCCGGAAATCTAGTTTGGTCCCAAACGACATGACCGAGGGGCGGCGGGATGGTGAACACGGTCAGGGTGGCCGGCGTCGACGTCGACACCCGGCACTGGATCGGCGGCCGCCGGGCCGGCTCCGCGGCGACCTTCACCGACATCTCCCCCATCGACGAACGCCCGATCGCCGAGATCGCGCGCGGCACTTCGGCCGAGGTCAGCGCCGCGGTGCAGGCGGCGCGCCAGGCCTTCGCCGGCTGGTCCTCGACGACACCGGAACTCCGATCAAGAGCCCTGAACGCGATAGCGGACGGTATCGAGCGCCGGGCCGAGGAACTCGCCCAGGTGGAGACCTGCGACAACGGGTCGCTCTTGCGCTCACACCGCCGTGGCGTGATGCCGCGGGCGGCGCACAACTTCCGCTTCTTCGCTGACTGGCTCGGCCGGCTCGACCCGGGCGACCTGGAGATCAACGGCCACCGCGAGCAGGTGTCGTGGGCGCCATCCGGCGTCACCGCGGTGATCACGCCGTGGAACGCGCCGCTGATGCTGGCGACCTGGCGGATCGCGCCCGCGCTCGCGGCGGGCAACACCGTGGTCGCCAAGCCGCCGGAGTGGGCGCCGCTGACCGCGAGCCTGCTGGCCGACATCACCGCCGAGGCGGGGCTGCCCGACGGCGTGTTCAACGTCGTGCAGGGGATCGGGGCGGAGGCGGGCGCGCCACTGGCGGCGCACCCGGACCTGGCCAGGGTCTGCTTCACCGGCTCGGTCGCCACCGGCCGCCTGGTCGCCGCGGCGGCCGGGGCGCAGCTGACGCCGGTCTCGCTCGAGCTTGGAGGCAAGTCGCCGCTGCTCGTGTTCGCCGACGCCGACATGGACCTGGCCGTCCGGCACGCCGTGGGCCAGTACGACAACGCCGGGCAGGTATGCCTGGCCGGCACCAGGCTGCTCGTCGACGAGCAGGTCGCCGGCGAGTTCACCGAGCGCTTTCTCGAGGCCGCCGCGGCCCTGCGGCAGGGCGATCCCAGGGATGAGGGCACCGACGTCGGCCCGAACATCACCCGGACACACCTGGAACGGGTCGACGGCTTCGTCCAGCGGGCGGTGGCCGCCGGGGCGCGGCCGCTGCTCGGCGGCACCGTCAATGAGGATCTCGGCGGGCTGTACTACCGGCCGACCCTGCTCGCCGACGCGAAACCGGGCTCGGAGATCCTCACCGAGGAGGTCTTCGGGCCGGTGCTCACGCTGCAGACGTTCTCCGGCGAGGACGAGGCGGTCGCGCTGGCCAACGGCACGCGGTACGGCCTGGCCGCCACGATGTTCACCGGCGACCACGACCGCGCCGAGCGGGTGTCGGCGCGCCTGGTCGCCGGGACCGTGTGGGTCAACTGCTTCTTCGTCCGCGATCTGCGCGCCCCGTTCGGGGGCGCCGGGCTGTCCGGGATCGGCCGGGAGGGCGGCACCTGGAGCTTCGACTTCTACGGCGACGTCAAGAACACCGTGTACGCCCCGGAGGGATGGCGCAGCGATGGGTGAAGTTGTCGGAGCGGGCCTGCTCGCTCACGTCCCGACGATCATGCTTCCGCGGCAGGACCGCCTGGACCTGAACGAGGGCAAGGAGATCAGCCTGGTCCCCGGGCTGCAACGGCTGCGCGCCGAGGTCTTCGAGGTCCTCGACTACGACACCGTGGTGGTGTTCGACTCGCACTGGTTCACCACGGTGGAGTTCGTGGTCTCCGCCCACGACGTCAGGGCCGGCCTGTTCACCTCCGACGAGCTCCCGCGCGGCATGTGCCGGGTCCCCTACGACTGGCCAGGCGACCCGGAGCTGGCACATGCGGCGGCAGCACTCGGCGACAAGCACGGCACGTGGATAACCGCGATCGACGACCCGTTCCTGCCACTGCACTACGGCACCGTGAACCTGTGGACCTACCTCGGCCGCGGGCTCGGGAAGCGGTGGGTCTCGGTCAGCAACACCGCGGAGACCGGTGACACCGAGGACTTCCTGCGCGCGGGCCGGGCGCTGGGTGAGGCGATCATACAGACGGAACGACGGGTGCTGCTGCTGGCGTCCGGCGCGATGTCGCACACGTTCTGGCCGCTGCGTGAGCTGCGGGCGCACGAGGCCAGCGATCCCCGGCACGTGCGCACCGATGAAGCGCGGGCGGCGGACGCCGAGCGGATCGCCTGGCTCGAGGCCGGCGACCACGCCGCGGTGATCGACACGATGCCCGAGTTCGCCGTGGTGCGGCCGGAGGCCAAGTTCGCGCACTACCTGATGATGGTCGCGGCGCTGGGCGGCCGCGCGGTGACCGCGCCGGGGCGCCGGTTCAGCGACTACGAAAACTCCGTCGGCACCGGCCAGATGCACATATGGTTCGACCGGCCCGTGGCGGGTTGGTTGGGACCGGGGGGGCGGGTGGGCTGAGGATGGCTGAGTACCGGAGGATCTTGCTGGACGGCGCGGTCGTGGAGGTCCGCCGGGACGGCGAGGACCTGGCCGCCGGCGACGGGCGCCGGGTTCCGGCCGCCGACGCGGTGCACCTGCCGCCGGTGACGCCATCCAAGATCATCGCGGTGCACCTCAACCACCTCAGCCGGGTCACCGAGTTCGGGGCCAAGCTGCCCCCGGCGCCGACGTACTTCCAGAAGCCGGTCTCCGCGCTGGTCGGGCACGGGGGTGCGGTGGTCCGGCCGCAGGGCTGCAAGTACCTCAACTACGAGGGCGAGGTGGCGATCGTCATCGGGCGTACCTGCCGCGGCGTGCCGCCCTCGCGGGCCGGTGAGCACATCGCCGGGTACACGATCGCGAACGACTTCGGGCTGCACGACTTCCGGGACACCGACGCCGGGTCGATGCTGCGGGTCAAGGGCTCGGACACGATGGCGCCGCTCGGCCCGGGGCTGGTGACCGGCTGGGACTTCCGCGGCAAGCGGCTGCGCACCTACGTCAACGGCCGCCTGGCCCAGGACGGGTCGACCGACGAGATGAAGTGGGACATGCACTACCTGGTCGCCGACATCGCGCGGACGATCACGCTGTGGCCTGGCGACGTGTTGCTGTCCGGGACGCCCGCCGGCTCCCGGCCGGTCGGGCCGGGCGACGTGGTCGACGTCGAGGTCGACGGCCTCGGCCGGCTGACCAGCCACGTCGTGGCCGGGCCGGTTGCGGTCGCGGCCGAGTTCGGCGCGCAGCCGAGCGAGAGCGAGGAGGTCGTGTCGACGGCCCTCGGCGGCGACTGGGAGTTCCGCGGCGTCCGCCCCCCGAAACGAAGCTGATGCACGGCTGGCCGCAAGCCCCGTGAACCCGCGAGGGCTCATGGGCCCCGCCTGCCACACCAGCACCAAATTCAATGGAGGCCGAAATCAGCGGTTCGCTTTTGTCTGCTCGCAGCCGGATAAAAGCGAACCAGTAATTCAGCGGACGTTTGATGCGCCTTCGAGGCGGGGTTCTTGGGACGGGAGGGACGGGTGTGGGTTCGCCGAGGATGTGCCTGATACTCAGCGAGAACTGGACCGTGACGCCGGGCCGCGACCTGGCGAGTCTGGTGCGGTGGGCGCGCGAGGCCGAGGACGCCGGGTTCGACTCCGTCATGATCAGCGAGCACATCGTGCTCGGCCCCTCGGCGGGCGCGAACGGGGTCATGCCGAACCCGCGCGAGTACGCGCTGCCCGGCAACCAGGACCCGGCGACGCCGTGGCCGAGCTCGCTGGTGCTGCTGTCCGCGATCGCCGCTGTCACCGAGCGGATCCGGCTGGTCGCCGGCGCGGTGATCGCGCCGTTGCGCCACCCGCTGCTGATTGCCCGAGAGCTCGGGTCGCTGGACCTGATCAGCAACGGCAGGCTGGTTGTGCTGCCGACCGTGTCCTGGCTGGAGGAGGAGTACGCGGCGCTCGGCGTGCCGTTCCGCTCCCGGGGCGACCTGCTCGACGAGCACCTCGAGGCGTGGGCGGTGCTGTGGCGGGACACACCGGCGTCGCACTCCGGCGCGCATTACCCGTTCCGCGACGTGTACCTCGAGCCGAAGGCGTTCCGGCCGGAGGGCCCGGCACTGTGGCTCGGCGGCGCCGGAATGCACCGGCGGATGCTGGACCGCATCGTCAGGTACGGCGATGGCTTCAACCCGCTCGGCCGTCCGTCCGGCGAGGAGATGCGCAGGCTGGACGACGCGCTGCGGGCCGCCGGGCGCGATCCGCGCGGCCTCGAACTCGTCGGCGGGACCAGGGCCGTGTTCCCCGACGACAGCAGCGTGGCCGACCTCGGCCAGGCCCTGGCGACGATCCCGCCGCAGGTGGCTGCCGGGTTCACCACGTTCTGCATCAAGCCGTCCCAGTTCACCGACGACCCTGGCGACGTCTCACGGCTGTGCCGGGACATCATCCGCCGCGTCGACGGCATGCTCGCTTAGAGCGCGCCCGGCCGTCGCCCGGAGGAAGCGTTCCCGGCGTGGCGCGAGCCGCTTCGCATCTTTGCATCATGATGAGATGAAGATATGATGCTGGCATGAGGACTACCATCGACCTCCCCGAGGATCTTCACGCTCAGGCGGTCGCGATAGCCAGGGACACTCACCAGTCGCTGAGCCAGACGGTCGCCGGGCTTATCCGCCGCGGGCTCAGCACTGGCAGCCCAGGTGAGATAGCAAAGAGCCCTCGCACCGGTCTCCCGGTCGCACACCTCGGCAGAACCATCACTACCGAGGACGTGCGACGGCTTGAAGATGACGATCAGTGACCGTCCTCCTTGACGCGAACACGCTCATTGCCCTGCTCGTCGACGATCATGTGCACCATGAGGCCGCCGAGAATTGGTTCACCAGTATGGGCGCGAAGTTCGCGACCTGCCCGATCACTCAAGGCAGCCTGATACGTCTGCTCATCCGGGAAGGCCAATCGGCTGCGGCGGCGCACGCGATCCTCGACGGCACCACCGCCGACCCGCGGCACGAATTCTGGGCTGACGATATCCCGTACACAGATGTGCCCACCCATGGAATCATCGGCCACCGGCAGGTGACCGATGCCTATCTGGCGCAGCTCGCGCGAGCACGCGGATCCCGGCTGGTTACATTCGACCAGGCAATGGCCAAGCTGCATCACGACGTTGCCGATCTAATACAAGACACCTGACGAGTTCGTTCAGGGCCCGGATAACCGTCTGTGGCGCGACATCACGCGGGGAGTCAGGGTGGTGTCGCGGTCCCGGCTGTGTGCGGTGACCGATATCGCGCCACGCCGCTGAGCGATAAACGAGCTCGACCCCAAGATGATCTTGGTTGCTCACAAATTGAGGTGCACCCGGGGTGCACGACTGAATTGTGAGGGTGCTTGGTTTGGGCAGGTTGCGCCGTTAGCCTGAGTGATGTCATCACTCAGTTGGAGGCGGCATGTCCGAGCAGCTTTCTGGCCGGGACCTGGTGTGGCTGGAGCGCCGCCGCGCCGAGCTGTTCGGCCTGATTTCGCAGGTGGGTGATTTCCGGCGGGGCGCGCTGAACGCGGTGTGGCGCAAGTGCGGCAAGCCGAACTGTGCGTGCGCGCAGCCCGGGCACCGCGGCCACGGGCCGCAGTGGAACCTGACCCGGCGCATCGGCGGCAAGACCGTGAATGTGCACCTGAAACCGGGGCCGGAGCTGGAGAGGGCACGGGCCGAGGTCGCCGAGCACCAGCGGTTCGCCGCCCTGGTGGAGGAGGTGAGTGCCGTCAGCGAGGCGATCTGCGCTGCCCGGCCGGCGGCCGGGCAGGCGGCACCCCCTCCGGCGGAGGGGGAAAGGGGGGGCTCACGGCGCAGCTCGCGGAGATCGCCGCCGCGGAGATAGGCCGGCTGGCCGCAATGGCTGCTGGCCTGCTCGGCGCCGGGACCGGGCTGGGGGTGCTGGAGCAGGCGATGCGCGCTGCGCTTACCTGCGCCGGCGGCGCGCTGCTGGAAGCTGTGCTGGCCGGTGACGATGACGGGTACGCCGGCCCGCACGTTAAGTGCAGCGCCGGTCACCGGGCCGGATACGCGGGCAGCCGGGAAAAGATGGTCAGCACGGTGCTCGGCCCGGTGCGGGTGGCCCGGGCCTGGTATCACTGCGCCGAATGCGAGCACGGCTTCGCTCCGCGGGATGAGCAGCTGGGGGTCGCCGGGACGTCGCTGTCGCCGGGCCTGGCGGAGATGATCGCCCGGGCCGGCGCGGAGGTCCCGTTCGGCACCGCCGCCGCGCTCGTGAAGGACCTGGCCGGGATTGCCGTGAGCACCCGGACCGTGGAGCGGTCCGCCGAGGCGTCCGGCACCGCCGCCCGCAGGGCCGGTGCCGCCGAGGCCGCCTTGCTGCGCGCCCGGGCGATCCGCCCGCTGCCCCCGCCCGAACCGGTCCCGGACATGCTGTATGTCGAGACCGACGGGACCGGCGTCCCGGTCCGCTCCAGCGAGACCGAAGGCCGCCCGGGCAAGGGCGAGGACGGGAAGGCCGGCACCCGTGAGATCAAGCTCGCCCGGTTCTTCACCGTGTCCCGCCTCGATGACGACGGCAGGCCGGTGACCGACCCCGGGTCGTCCAGCTACGTGGCCACCTTCGACGGCAAGAACGCTCTCGCCGGACTCGTCGAGGCCGAGTACCTGCGCCGCGGCGGCGGGCATTTCCGCCAGGTCGTGGCCATCGGCGACGGGGCGGCCTGGATCTGGTCCATGGCCGAGGCGCTCTACCCGCACGCCACCCACATCACCGACATCTACCACGCCCGCGAGCACCTCACCGACCTGGCGAATCACCTGGCCTTCATCACCCCCGACCCGGCGCAGTGGCTTGAGGACCGCAGCACCGAACTCGACGCCGGGAACATCGACGCGATCATCACAGCCGCCCGGCAGTACCCGCTGGCCGGCGCCAAGGCCGAAGAACTGGACAAAAAACTCGGCTACTTCGAGCGCAACGCGCACCGGATGCGCTACCGCCACTTCCGCGACCTCGGCATGTTCACCGGCTCCGGGGCCATCGAAGGCGCAATCAACGCGATCGTGGTCCACCGCGCCAAACAGTCAGGCATGCACTGGACCACCGCCGGCGCCGCCAGCATCATCGCCCTGCGCTGCCAGCACGCCAGCGGCCGCTGGGACGAACTCTGGCCAGCCAGCACCCCGCCCGCCCGGCTGCGCGCCGCCATCTGACAGACAGCAAGACTCAGACCCCCAGGCCATCGCGGCAACCAAGATCATCCCCAACAATCCTGTCGTGCACCCAGCAGGCCGCGACGCTGGATGTGCTGTCGGGGGGGCGGTTCACGCTGGGCGTGGGGATCGGCTGGTCGGCTGAGGAGTTCGCTGCGCTCGGCGTCCCGTTCGCCCGGCGCGGGCAGCGCACGGCGGAATATGTCGCCGCGATGCGCACGCTATGGGCTGACGCCGTGGCCTCGTTC
>JASHOI010000620.1 GCA_030041195.1 Streptosporangiaceae bacterium
GGGCGAGAGGGGGGCGGCGGAGGGGTGTCGGTGGGCGGTGCTTAGGGGAGGGGGCGGACTGGGTCGTCGGCCAGGGGGGCGAGCGGATCGGTCCACTCGCTGACGTCCACGGTCCGGCTTCCCCTGGAGTCGATGACCAGGACCGTCGCACCCTTGGGCAGCGGCGTCGGCGACCAGGCGATATAGGTCTCGGAGCCGCCCCTGATCTTGACCAGCACTTCTCCCGGGCCGCCTGCTCCTCTTGTGGCGACGGTGATGACGCCGATGCAGCCGATGAGCGAAGTCTCTGGGGCCACCGTCAGCCGCCCTCCCACCTTCCGCGCTCGAATCTTGCGGGCTGGAATCCCACAGTATGCCGGGCTCACGGGACGCGGCGTGCTGTGATTCCGGGGCGAAAATTCTCGCGGCGGCCTGGAATAGCCCGGCGCCCGCCACCGTTCCTAGAGATCGCTGGTGCGTTGTGTCCCCCGGGCCGCAACTATTGCCTTCGCGGAATACCGTTCGGCTGGAGCCGCGTTGTGCCACTCGCCGAGAGGCGACCTCGCACCGGCACCTGGCACGCCCTCGAGAGCGGAATGCTCCGGGGGCGTCGTCATGTGTGCAGCAAACCGCCCGGCGGCTTAGCCCTTGAGCGCGCCGGAGACCAGGCCGCGCACGTAGTAGCGCTGCAGGGCGACGTAGACCACGATGCACGGGATCATCGCGATGACCGCTCCAGCCAGCAGCAGGCCGTAGTTGACCGCGCCGTAGGTTCCGGTCTCGACGTTGCTCAGCGCGACCGGCAAGGTAAAGAGGCTGTCGTTGGTCATGAAACTCAGCGCGCCGAGGAACTCGGTCCAGGAGAACAGGAACGCGTAGAGCGCACTGGTGGCGATCCCCGGCAGCACCAGCGGACGGAGCACGGACAGCAGCGTCCGCGTCACCGAGGCGCCGTCCACCCGGGCGGCGTCGACGATCTCCCGTGGCACCTGCAGGAAGCTGTTGCGCATCACGTAGACGCCCACCGGGAGGTTGAACGTCGTGTAGAACAGCGCGAGGCCGATCAGGCTGTTCAGCAGGTGCAGATAGTGCATCTCCAGGAACAGCGGCGTCAGCACCGCCTGGAACGGGATCATGAACGCGAGCAGCACCAGCCCGAACACCAGCCCGGAGCCGCGGAACCGGAACAGGCCGAAGCCGTAGCCGGCCATCGTGGAGACAACGGCGGTCAGCGCGGCCGTGATCACGGCGACGATCAGACTGTTCATCACGTTGCGGATGATGTCGTCCTGGCCGGAGAGCAGCTTGGCGTAGTTCGCGAACGTCAGGTGGCTGAAGCTCGCCCCCGACGGCGGGTTGGTGACGGTCGACTCGGGCTGCAGCGAGCGGAACATCTCCCACAGCAGCGGCACCACGAACACGGCGCTGATCAGCACGCCGGCCGCGACGTAGAGTGCCAGCCCACCGCTAGCCCGGCTGCCTTTACCGCCCTGCCCGGCGGCCCCGGCCCGGCCGCCGGGAGCCTGGCGGCCGGCGCGCGGAGCGGTGGCGGTCGCTGACCGCGCGCCAGGCTGCTGCTGGCCGCTGCGCACGGATGCCATCAGTCGACGTCCCCCTGCAGGTAGTGGAACTGAACGAAGGTGATCAGGCCGACCACGATGATGAGCACGACCGACATCGCGCTGGCCAGGCCCACGTCGGTGTCGGCGAAAGCGGTTTGGAAGATCGACATCACGACGGACTCGGTGCTCGTCCCGGGGCCGCCGTCGGTGATGATGAAGAACTGATTGAAGGCGAGGAACGAGCCGACGACCGAGATGATCAGGCTCAAGGCGATCGACCGGCGCAGCAGCGGTATCGTGATCCGCCGCTCGGCGCTCCACCAGGAAGCCCCGTCGACCCGGGCCGATTCGTACAGCTCGGTCGGGATGCTCTGCATCCCGGCCATCAGCAGCATCATCGTCAGCCCGGAGGCGAACCAGATCACGAGGATGCAGACCGCGGTCGTGGCCAGGCCGGTGTGCACGGTCCACGCGGTGGTGCTGCTCACGATCCCGAGCTTGGACAGCACGAAGTCCACCGTTCCCGAGCTCGGCTGCAACTCCACGACCGCCATGTAGCTCTCGGCCACGAGGCCGACGATGTACGGCAGGAAGATCAGCGTCCGGAACACCGTCGAGCCGCGCCGGTTCGAGCGGACGAACACGGCAAGCGCGTAGCCGACGACCAGGATGGGGATCGTGACGATCGCGGTGTACTTCAGCGTGAACAAGATCGACTGGAGGAACACCGAGTTGTGGATCAGACTCTGATAGTTCGACACGCCGATGAAGTGGTACGGCCCCACCAGGGGCCAGTTCGTCAGCGAGATGTAGACGCCGAAGCCTAGCGGGAACAGCGCAAAGATCCCGACCAGCAGCAAGGCCGGAGCCGTGAACCCCAGGCCCACCCTGGCGTTCCTGCGGTCGGTTGCAGTCCGCCGCCGCGGCCAGCGGGCGCGCCATCCCGCGGCGCGCGGCGCGCCTGAAGCTTCGGTTGCTGCCAACGCTCGTCCTCCGCCTCGTGTCGGGCCTCGTCTGTCCGGGCACCCTGCCTGCGCCGTGCCCCGTTCCCGGCCCGACTGGAACAGGGCACGGCGCAGGGGCCCGTTAGCTCTTCACGCTGTCCAGCGTGGACTGGATTCCGGATTGGCCTTCCTGTAGTGCTGCCGTCATATTTCCGTCGTAAACGGCATCCTCGAACATCTTGAACCACGGCGACCCGGGCTCGTTGTACACCGCGTCATAAGCGAGCGTGTACTCGACCGAGCCCTTGGCCAGGGCCTTCAGCGC
>JASHOI010000621.1 GCA_030041195.1 Streptosporangiaceae bacterium
ACGAGCCCGGCGGGCGCCAGGGCCACGCCGCGCCGGTGCGCCCAGGCCGCGACGTAGGCCAGCATCCGCTCCGAGCGCGAGCCCGGGGCGCGCATCCCGTACACCTCGTGCAGTTCGGCCACGAGCTTGATCTCGATGCCGACCAGCGCCAGGGTCTCGACCGCGACCTCGACCGGGGCGCTGGGCAGCGGCAGCACCATGGCCGCGCCGGCTCCAGCGCCCACCACGGCGGCGGCCCGGCCGGCGCCGTGGATCAGCGCGTCGGCGAGCTCCTCGGGGCCGAGCCCGGGGAACTGCTCGCGCAGCCGCTGCTGGTCACGAACGGGCAGGCGCGGCGCCATCGTCAGCACCTCGGCCGTCAGCCAGCGGCCGCCGGACAGCACCCCGTGCCAGCCGGATCGCCCGCTGCGGCCCGCGAGCCGGGACAGCTGCGCGGTGAGCCTGCGGCGCCGCGACGCGGTGGGAGCCTCGGCCACCTCCCCGACCAGCTCGGCAACCTCCTCGGGCAGTGCCTGCGGAGCCCGCTCGACGCGTTCCACCTGGCTGCCTGGCCTGCGGCGCGAGTTGTCCATGGGTGAGGGCTACCCGCGCAAGGCCGTCGTACGCGGCCCCGGGGGCCCGTCCCGGCTTCGGTAGTCTGGCCTGGCGGGATGATGAACACCGGACGAGCGGAAGAGGGTGAGCGAACGCCATGTCGAACGAGATGTACGACCCGGCGGGCCTGGACGCGTCTGACACGCTCGACGGCGACCCCGGCGACGACCCGCTGGACCAGGGGATCGCGCCGCCAGACCGGTGGTCGGCCGCCGAGCGCTTCGGCGATACCGCCGTGGAAGAGCAGGAGGGCGAGTCGCTCGACGAGCTGCTCGCGGAGGAGGAGCCGGAACCGGATCCGTACGCGGAGGCAGATTCCTACCCCGGCGAGAACCGGCGCTCCGACGACCTGTTCGGCGACGACGAGCCGGATCCGCGTTCCGGGCGGCTGGTAGCCGAGGACGAGGGCGCGCATACAGACGCGGAAGAAGACCTCGTGGCCCGCGACGTGGGCATCGACGGCGGCGCCGCGAGCGCCGAAGAAGCCGCCGTCCACGTGCAGGACGAGGACGAAGTCGAAGACGAAGACGAAGACTAAGCCTGCGCGACCGGGCTCTCCGGAACGCGTAATGTCGAGTCATGCCCGACAGGCTGCCGATCTTCCCGCTTGGTACCGTGCTCTTTCCTGGCCTGCTGCTGCCGCTGCACATCTTCGAGGACCGGTACCGGCAGCTCGTTGGTGACCTGGTGGCCGGGCCCGAGCCGCGGCGCTTCGGCGTTATCGCGATCCGCGAGGGCCGCGAGACCGGCATCGACGGGGTGTCGGCCCTGTACGAGATCGGCTGCACCGCGACCGTGCGGCGAGTGACGGAACGCGACGACGGCCGCTTTGACCTGGTGACCGTCGGCGCGGACCGGTTCCGGCTGACCGCGCTGGACGACTCGAAGCCGTACCTGCAGGGCGAGGTCGAGTTCCTGCCCGAGGACACCGGCGACAAGGCCGCGGCCGGCATAGCGGTTCAAGCCGTGCAGCGGGCGTTCCGCGCCTACATCGACGCGCTGAACGCGCGCGGCGCGACGCAGGTCAGCATCCCCGAACTGCCGGAGGATCCGGTTGCGCTGTCATACCTGGTGGCCGCGTCGATCATCGCCGACCTGCACGACCGGCAGGCCCTGCTCGCCGAGCCGGACGCGCTGCGCCGGCTGACCGCCGAGCGCTCCCTGCTGTCCAGGGAGACCTCGATGCTGCGCTCCCTCACCTCGACGCCGGCCCCGGAGTTCAGGTACGCCCCCTACAGCCCGAACTAGTGGCCCCGCAGCGACGCTAAGGAATGGTCCGGACATATCGGACCTCGGGGACGCTGATGCCGACGGAAAGCGCCCACGGCTCCTCGGTGCCGTCGCAATGCCAGCCCTGAGACTCGTAGAACCCGCGCGCCGGGCGGTTGTCGGTCAGCACCCACAGGCTCGCGTCGGTGAAGCCGGCGTCGGCCAGCCGCCGCGCCGCGGCCCCGAGCAGCCGACGGCCCGCGCCGCGGCCCTGGCAGGCCGGGTCCACGTAGATCGCGAACACCTCGCCGCCGGGGAAGTCGTCCCGGCTCGGCCCCCCGGACACGAAGCCCACTATCTGGCCGCGCGCCTCGAAGACGAGCGTGAACACGCCCTTGGCCGGGGCGGCGAGCCTGCCCCGCCAGCGCTCGGCCCATTCACCGACGTCGAGGCCGGCCAGGACCTCGTCCGGCAGCAGGCCGGCGTACGCGTCGCGCCACGTGACGACGTGCACAGCCGCGATCCCCTCCGCGTCGTCCGGGCGCGCGGCGCGCAGCTGGCCGTCTTCGTCCTGACCGTGGGTCATGCCGGGTCAGGGGCCGCCGGGGCGGGTGCGAACTCGGCCAGCACGGCCTCGGTGTCGCGGCCATGGGCCGGAACCGGCCCGAGCACCGGGCCGAATCCGCCGTGCCTGACCGGCGGCGGGAGCACGTCGATGCTGCGGTCGCCAGCGGCGACAGGCGTCCACCAGGGCGCGAGCTGCGGGTGGTCCACCACCTCGCTGACGCTCTTCGCCGACGCGTAGGGAAGCCCCGCCCGCTCCAGCCGGTCGAGCAGGTCGGCGGTTGACAGCCGCGCCACCGCCGCGGCCACACGCTGCTCCACCTCGTTGCGATGCTGCATCCGGCGTTGATTCCCCGCGAACCGGCCGTCCAGCATGTCCGGCACGTCGAGGACGTCTCGGCACAGCCGGGCCCACTCCGGCTCGTTCTGCACCGCGAGAATCACCTCGTCACCGTCCGCGGTCAGGTAGCCGCCGTAAGGGAGGATCGTCGCGTGCCGCGCGCCGGTGCGCTGCGGCGCCTTCCCGGTCAGCCGCACGAGCTGCAACGGGCTGGACATCCATTCGGCGAGGGCGTCGAACAGGGAAACCTTGACGGTGTCGCCGCGGCCGGTGCGCTCGCGCTGCAGCAGCGCGGCCAGGATGCCGCTGTAGGCGTACATGCCGCCGGCGATGTCCGCGACGCTGATCCCCGCCTTTGCCGGGGCGTCATCGGAGCCGGTTACGGCGAGGATGCCGGCCTCGGCCTGCACCAGCAGGTCGTAGGCCTTGCGCTCCGCGTAGGGCCCGTCCTCGCCGTAGCCGCTCAGCTGGCACGCCACCAGCCGCGGGTGGCCGGCCACGAGCCGGTCGGGCTCCAGGCCGAGCCGCCGGATCGCGGCTGGGGCCAGGTTGCAGACGAACACGTCGGCCCGGGCGATGAGCGCGTCGAGCGCCCGCCGCCCGGGACCGGTCTTCAGGTCCAGGACCACTGATTCCTTGGACCGGTTCAGCCAGACGAACCAGCTGGAGAAGCCGTCGCCCGCGGCGCTGTCATAGTCGCGGGCGAAGTCGCCGCCGCCAGGGCGTTCGATCTTGAGGACCCGCGCGCCGAGGTCGGCGAGCTGCCGCGTGGCAAACGGGGCGGCCACGGCCTGCTCCAGCGCCACCACGAGCACCCCGTCCAGCGGGCGGCCGCCGGGAACGCTATCCATTGCGGCTCCTGCCTATCACCCGAACGAGCGGTACGTCACCGATTTGACCGGCCAAATCGACTACGGACAGCAGCAAGCCTAGCCACGTCAGCGCGGGCGATATCGCGCGGTGGCGGGTGACGGCGAGATGTCGGCTGGTCGGCGGGCAGAACGCGACCTTGACGGAATGCACCGGCAGTCCGCAATATGGCCGTCTAAAAGGGTTCAGCACCTCGCCACGAGCCGGAGCAAGGCTTGGACAGAGCCGTCTTCCCCGAACTGCGCGCGGTCCCGGACGGGCAGGCCGAAGGCAGCGCCTACCGGCAGGTGGCATCCGGCCTGCGCCAGGCAATCGCGGCCGGGCAGTACCCGGCGGGCCAGCGGCTGCCCACCGAGGCCGAGCTGGTGAGCGCCACCGGGCTGAGCCGTCAGACCGTGCGCCGGGCGTTCCAGGAGCTCGTCACCGACGGGGCGATCTACCGGGTGCGCGGCCGCGGCACGTTCGCGGTGCCCGGCGACGGCAAATACCTGCGGTCGTTCGGCAGCGTCGACGACCTGATGGCGCTGTCGCTGGACACCGAGATGCAGGTCGTCGAGCCGCTGCACGTGCTGGCCAGCCTCGACGCGGCCAGCAGGCTGCAGGCCGACGACGACATGGTGATGTCCATGTCGTTCGTGCGGCTGCACGAAGGATCCCCGTTCTGCTACACGCGCGTCCACGTCCCGATGGAGCTGGGCCGCCGGCTGGCCGGCCTGCCGGAGATGGCCGGGCTGGCCGAGCCGGGCAGCCGCGGCCGGGTCACCGTGATCAGCCTGCTGGAACGGGTAAGCGATCACCCAATCCACGGCGCGCTGCAGGAAGCCACCGCGGAGGCGGCGACGCCGGAGCTCGCGCGACGGCTCGGCTGCGCGACCGGCCTGCCGGTGCTGCGGATCGACCGGCTATACCGCGACCGCGAGCTGCGGCCGCTCGAGCTCGCCGTCAACCACTTCAATCCGGACCGCTACTCGTACCGGCTGCAGCTGCGGCGCGTGGACCCGGCCGACCACCAGGCGGGCCCGCGGTGACCGGCGACCTGCTGCGGCGCCCGGCCAGCGAGGCGGCGCCGACCCAGGCCATAGCGGCCGCGATCGCCGGGGCGCTGTCGGAGGCCGGGACCAGGCAGGTGTTCGGGGTACCGGGCGGTGGCCCGAATCTCGACGTGGTCGGGGCGGCCGCCGGCGCCGGGCTGCGGTTCGTGCTCGCGCACGGCGAGACGGCAGCGGCGATCATGGCAGCAACCTGCGCTGACCTCACCGGCGCCCCGGGCGCCGTGGTCGTGACCCGCGGACCGGGGCTGGCCAGCGCCGTCAACGGCATCGCGCACGCCGCGCTGGACCGGCTGCCGCTCGTCGTGGTCGCCGACACCGTCCCGGCCCGGGACCGGGACCGGATCAGCCACCAGCGGCTGGACCAGGACGCGCTCGGGCGCTCCGTGGCCAAGGCCACGGTCACGGTTGACGGCACCGATCCCGAACGGGCCGCCGGGCGCGCCGTCCGGCTGGCCCTTGCCCGGCCGGCCGGGCCGGTGGTGGTCAACGTCGACCCGGAAGGCCCGATCGGCCCGGGCACGGCGGACGTCCCGCGCCCGGGAGCAGACGGGCTCACCGGCACGCATGACAATGTGCGCGCGGTTCTCGGCGGCGCGCTGCGCACCGCGCGGCGCCCGGTCGTGCTGCTGGGACTGGGCGCGCTGCGGCACGCGGCGGCCGCTCGTGCCGCGCTCGCCGGCAGCGGCATCCCGGCCCTGCACACCTACCGGGCGCGGGGCATCGTGCCCGATTCCGGCCCGGAGGCGGCCGGGCTGTTCACCGGCGGCACGATGGAGTCGCCGCTGCTGGCCGCCGCGGACCTGATCATCGGGCTCGGAGTCGACCCGGTCGAGCTGATACCGGCTTCGTGGGACTACCCGGCCCCGGCCTTCCTGGCCACCGAGTACCCGGCCGGATCCGCGGCCTACTTCACCGGCGGCACCGAGCTCCTCACCCCGCTGCCGGCCGTCGCCCAGGTGCTGGCCGAGCGCCGGGCCGGGCACCGGTGGCCCGCAGCCGCGGGCCGGACGGCGAAACAGGACGTCACCGACCGGCTCGGCTGGGTGGCGGTGGCCGCGCCGGGCCGGCTCACACCGCAGGACGTCGTGTCCACGGCCCGCGCGAACGCACCGGAACAGGCGATCGCGACCGTGGATTCCGGCGCCCACATGCTGGCGGTCATGCCGCTGTGGCCGGTGGATGAGCCGCAGCGGCTGCTGATCTCCAGCGGCCTGGCCACGATGGGATACGCGCTGCCCGCAGCGATCGGCGCGGCGCTGAGCGCCCCTGGCGTGCCCGTGATCGCGTTCACCGGGGACGGCGGCCTCGGCATGACGCTGATGGAAATCGAGACCGCGGTCCGGCTCCGGCTGCGGGTGATCGTGGTCGTGTTCAACGACGCCGCGCTGAGCCTGATCAAGATCAAGCAGCGGTCGTCCGGCCAGGGCGGGGACGAGGCCGTCGGCTACGGCCCGACCTCGTTCGCCGCGGCCGCCGAGGCCATGGGCGCCGCCGCGGCCTCGGTCGGCGACCGGGCGGAACTCGCGGCCGCCCTCACCACCGCACTCGGCCGCGACGGCCCCACGCTGATCGACGCCAGGGTCGATCCGGCGGGCTATCCCGCCCTGCTCGACCTGACCCGCGGCAGCACCGGCCGCCACTCGTCGCGAAGCTGGGGTGGCGCCGGTCCACGCAAGACCGGGAAGTTAAGAACCCGAGGACGCAGAGGAAATGATGGCAGTACCGGAGATCTTGGATCTGGATCCCGACGAACGGGACATCGTCGCGGTCGTGCATGACTGGGTTGCCGACAGCGTGCTGCCGGTGGCGCGTGACCTCGAGCA
>JASHOI010000622.1 GCA_030041195.1 Streptosporangiaceae bacterium
CGCGGGCGAGGAGGGCTGAGACGTGCTCATCCCGCGGAGGGTCAAGCACCGCAAGCAGCACCGGCCGGACCGGCACGGCGCGGCCAAGGGCGGCACCCGGGTGGCGTTCGGCGAGTACGGCATCCAGGCCCTTGAGCACGCGTACGTGACGAACCGGCAGATCGAGGCCGCCCGTATCGCGATGACCCGGCACATTCGCCGCGGCGGGAAGGTGTGGATCACGATCTACCCGGACCGGCCGCTGACCAAGAAGCCGGCTGAGACCCGGATGGGTTCCGGCAAGGGCGCCCCCGAGTGGTGGGTGGCCAATGTCAAGCCGGGCCGGGTCATGTTCGAGCTGTCCGGCGTCGCCGAGCCGGTGGCCAGGGAGGCGCTGCGTCGCGCGATGCACAAGCTCCCAATGAAGTGCAAGTTCGTTAAGCGTGAGGTGGGCGAAGCGTGATGTCAAAGACGCACAAGCTCCCAATGCTGTGCCCATTGAGGGCAAAGTTCGTGAAGCGAGAGGTCGGTGAGGCGTGATGGCGAAGAGCCTGGCCGCCGCTGATCTGCGGGGCATTACCGAGGACGAGCTCGACGGGAAGCTGGCGGAAGCCAAGATCGAGCTATTCAACCTCCGCTTCCAGGCGGCCACCGGCCAGCTGGAAAGCCACGGGCGGCTGCGTGAGGTGCGCAAGGAGATCGCCCGCATCTACACGGTTAAGCGGGAGCGCGAGCTCGGCATCGTGACCCTGGAAGAGGAGGCGGACGACGATGAGTGACTCCGGCGCCGAACTTTCGCGCGGCTACCGCAAGGTCCGCGAGGGCCTGGTGGTCAGCGACAAGATGGACAAGACCGTCGTGGTCGAGGTCGAGGACCGGGTCAAGCACCCCAAGTACGGCAAGGTCATCCGCCGCACCAAGAAGTACAAGGCGCACGACGACGCGAACGAGTGCGGCGTCGGCGACCGGGTTCTGCTGATGGAGACCCGGCCGCTGTCCGCGACCAAGCGCTGGCGGGTCTCCCAGATCCTCGAGCGGGCGAAGTAGCACGCGCCGACCACATGAAGTACCAGACACAGCCAGGGCCGCCCTCCGGGTGCCCGTAGCCAGAGTTCGAAGCAGGAGTTGACGTGATCCAGCAGGAGTCGCGGCTCAAGGTCGCCGACAACACGGGTGCCAAGGAGATCCTCTGCATCCGCGTGCTCGGGGGCTCTGGCAGGCGATACGCGGGCATCGGGGATGTGATCGTGGCGACCGTCAAGGATGCCCTTCCCGGCGCCGGGGTCAAGAAAGGCGACGTGGTCAAGGCCGTCGTCGTGCGCACGCGCAAGGAGCGCCGCCGCGGCGACGGCTCCTACATCCGCTTCGACGAGAACGCGGCCGTGCTGATCAGGGACGGCGGGGACCCGCGCGGCACCCGCATCTTCGGCCCGGTCGGCCGCGAGCTTCGGGAGAAGCGGTTCATGCGGATCATCTCGCTGGCCCCGGAGGTGCTGTGATGGCGAAGAAGGTGCCGGGCATGAAGATCAAGAAGGGTGATCACGTGATCGTCATCGCGGGCCGTGACAACGGCCGCGAGGGCACGGTGATCGCGGCGTTCCCGGACAAGCAGAAGGTGCTGGTCCAGGGCGTCAACATGATCAAGCGGCACAAGAAGGTCGACTATACGGGTCAGCGCAACGCCAAAGAGGGCGGGATCATCCACCAGGAGGCGCTGATCCACATCAGCAACGTGCAGCTGATCGACCCGGACAGCAAGAAGCCCGCCCGCGCGGGTTACCGGCGCGACGACGAGGACAAGAAGGTCCGGTTCTCGCGCTCCAGCGGTAAGGACATCTGATGGCGGCGGCACAGACCAAGCAGGCGCCGAAGGCCAAGGGCGGCGATGCCGCACCGGCCGGTGGCGACGGCAGCAACAACGGGCGCAGCGTTCCGGCCCCTCGGCTGAAGGAGCGGTATGCATCCGAGATCGCGCCTGCCCTGCGCGAGGAATTCGGCTACCCGAACGTGATGCAGATCCCGAGCCTGTCCAAGATCGTGGTCAACATGGGCGTCGGCGAGGCGGCCAGGGACGCGAAGCTGATCGACGGCGCGGTGAAGGACCTGACGATCATCACCGGGCAGAAGCCGGCGGTCGCCAGGGCCAGGAAGTCGGTCGCCCAGTTCAAGCTCAGGGAGGGAATGCCGATCGGCGCGCACGTCACGCTGCGCGGCAACCGGATGTGGGAGTTCTGCGACCGGCTGCTGACGCTGGCGCTGCCCCGGATCCGCGACTTCCGGGGCCTGAACGACCGGCAGTTCGACGGCCGGGGGAACTACACCTTCGGGCTCACCGAGCAGCTCATGTTCCACGAGATCAACCCGGACCAGGTGGACCGCCAGCGTGGCATGGACATCACGCTGGTCACCACCGCGACCAACGACGACGAGGGCCGCTCGCTGCTGCGGCGGCTCGGATTTCCGTTTAGGGAGAACTGACGAGTGGCGAAGAAAGCTCTGATCGCCAAGGCGAAGCGCACCCCGAAGTTCCAGGTCCGCGCCTACACGCGCTGCTCGCGCTGCGGGCGGCCGCGCGCCGTGTACCGCAGGTTCGGCCTGTGCCGGATCTGTTTCCGCACGATGGCGCACCGCGGGGAGCTTCCCGGCATCACCAAGTCCAGTTGGTAGCCAGCTACCAAACGCGTTAACCGAACCAGACCTGGGCGCGACCAGCGCCCACCGACCACGCCGCAGGTCCCCAGGGAAACCACGGCGAGGAGGGCCATCAGGCCATGACCATGACCGACCCGGTCGCAGACATGCTGACCCGGCTGCGCAACGCCAACTCGGCATACCACGACACCGTGACCATGCCGTCATCCAAGATCAAGGTCCGCATCGCCGAGATCCTCGTGCAGGAGGGCTACATCTCCGGATGGCAGGTCGCCGACGCGGAGGTCGGCAAGAACCTGACGATCACGCTCAAGTTCGGGCCGACCAGGGAGCGCTCGATCGCCGGGCTCAAGCGGGTGTCCAAGCCCGGGCTGCGGGTGTACGCGCGCAAGGACAACCTGCCACGGGTGCTCGGCGGCCTCGGTGTGGCGATCATCTCGACGTCGTCCGGCCTGATGACCGACAAGCAGGCAAACAAGAAGGGCGTGGGCGGGGAAGTCCTCGCCTACGTCTGGTAGGGGAACCGCGATGTCACGAATCGGACGGACGCCGGTCGTCATCCCGGCAGGTGTCGACGTCACCATCGAGGGGCGCGACGTCACCGTGAAGGGGCCGCGCGGGACCTTGAGCATGACCGTGGCCGAGCCCATCGAGGTGTCGCAGGCCGACGGCGTGATCACGGTGACCAGGCCGAACGACGAGGGCGAGATCAGGGCGCTGCACGGCCTGTCCCGCTCGCTGATCGCCAACATGGTCACCGGCGTCACCGAGGGCTTCCGCAAGACGCTGGAGATCGTCGGGGTCGGCTACCGGGTGCAGGCCAAGGGCCAGGGCCTGGAGTTCTCGCTCGGCTTCAGCCACCCGGTGCCGGTGACCGCGCCGGAGGGGATCACGCTGCGGGTCGAGTCGCCAACGCGGTTCGTGGTCGAGGGCAACGACAAGCAGCAGGTCGGCGAAGTCGCCGCCAACATACGTAAGATCCGCAAGCCCGAGCCGTACAAGGGCAAGGGCGTGCGGTACCAGGGCGAGCAGGTCCGCCGCAAGGTCGGGAAGGCTGGGAAGTAGCAGATGTCTGGCACCATGACCCGGGCGCACGGCCGCATCACCGGCCGCACCAGCGCGCGCACCGCTGCGCGCTCTCGGCGCCACCTCCGGGTGCGGAAGAAGATCACCGGAAGCGCGGCCCGGCCGCGTCTTGTGGTCACCCGCTCGGCCCGGCACATATTCGCGCAGCTTATCGACGACGCCGTGGGCGGGACCCTGGTGTCCGCCTCTACCCTCGACGCGTCGATCCGCGGCGCGGAGGGCGACAAGACCGCCAAGGCCAAGCAGGTGGGCGCGCTGCTCGCGGAGCGGGCAAAGGC
>JASHOI010000068.1 GCA_030041195.1 Streptosporangiaceae bacterium
TGCGTCAAGGACATCGGGCTGTGGGGGCCGCAGGTGCAGCGGGCGTTCGCCGACCTGGGCGTGATCGACGCCGCCGGCAGCGACCTGGACTCGCTGATGCGCCAGGACGAGGAGATCGCGGAACGGGTCGACGAGCAGAAGTACGCCGCCGAGCTCGCCGCCCGCCAGGCCGAGGTCGACGCCGCGGTGACCGAGGGCGCGGCCTAGCCGACGGTCTGCGGGCGCGTTTACGATCGCGTCATGGCCGATGCAGCGATGCCGCTTTTCCCTGCCGACTTCGCCTGGGGCGTTGCCACCTCGGCGTACCAGATCGAGGGCGCGGTCACGGAGGACGGCCGCGGGGAGTCGGTCTGGGACGTGTTCTGCCGCAAGCCGGGCGCGATCCGGGACGGCCAGACCGGCGACGTGGCCGTCGACCACTACCACCGGTGGCCGGGCGACGTCGCGCTCATGGCCGACCTCGGGCTGAACGCCTACCGGTTCTCGATCGCCTGGCCGCGGGTGCAGCCGGACGGCAAGGGCCCGGCGCACGAGGCCGGCCTTGATTTCTATGACCGGCTGACCGACGCGCTGCTGGCCGCCGGCATCACCCCGGTGCCCACGCTGTACCACTGGGACCTGCCGCAACCGCTCGAGGAACAGGGCGGCGGCTGGATGGCCAGGGACACCGCGCAGCGGTTCGCCGACTACGCCGGGCTGGCCGCCGAGCGCCTCGCCGACCGGATTGGCCTGTGGATCACGCTGAACGAGCCGTTCGTCGTGACCGCGTTCGGCTACGCGCTCGGCGTGCACGCGCCCGGCCGCGAGCTGCTGCTCGGCGCGCTGCCCACCGCGCACCACCAGCTGCTGGGGCACGGGCTCGCCACCTCGGCGCTGCGCGCCGCCGGGGCCCGGCAGGTGGCGATCACCAACAACTGCTCCCCGGCCTGGCCGGCCACGGACGACCCGGCCGACGTGGCCGCCGCTGCGGCGTACGACACCCTGCACAACCGGCTGTTCACCGACCCGCCGCTGCTCGGCCGCTACCCGGATCTGTCCGCGTTCGGGGTCGGGCCGGAGGGCCTCGACTGTGTACTCGACGGGGACCTCGCGGTGATCTCGGCCCCGCTCGACGCGCTGGGCCTGAACTACTACGCGCCGACCAGGCTGGCGGCGCTGCCCGGCTCGCCGCTGCCGTTCCAGATGCAGGCCATCCCCGGGTACCCGGTTACCGCGTTCGGCTGGCCGGTGATCCCGGCCGGGCTGACCGAGCTGCTGACCACGTTCGCGGACCGTTACGGCGACAGCCTGCCGCCGGTGTACATCACCGAGAACGGGTGCTCAACCAAGGACGACCTTACGGCCAACGGAACCATCGACGACCAGCCGCGGATCCGGTACCTGGACGGCCACATCCGGGCGGTGCACGACGCGATCACCGCCGGCGTCGACGTGCGCGGCTACTTCACCTGGTCGCTGATGGACAACTTCGAGTGGGCCGAGGGCTACCACCAGCGGTTCGGGCTGGTGCACGTGGATTTCGAGACCCAGCGGCGCACGCCGAAGGCGTCGTTCGCCTGGTACCGGGACCTGATCGCCGCACAGCGCGCGCTGGCCTGACCCCGGCCGCGATCATCCGGCACTTCCGCCGCCCGGCGGCGGCCGCCCAGCGTCTTCGGCGTCGCCGGTGTACTCCGGCGGGAGATCGGGCGCCAGCCCGGAGAGGTCCTGCACCGCGGCCGCGGCGATCTGCTCCCGGTCCCAGGTCAGCGCGCCGGTCCGCAGGTCCTCGAGCAGGCCGTCGATCCAGGCGAGCTCGGCGGCGACGACCGCGCGCCGGTACTCGTCGTCAAGCAGCGTCACCCGCGGCAGGTTGCCGGGCACGGTATCCAGGGCCTGCTCGATCCCGGCCAGGTCCTCCCGGAGCGCGGCGGCCCGCTGCTCCAGCCCGGCCATGACCTGGCCGGGGGGCAGCAGCATCGCGAACGACAGCGCGGCGGGGAACCGCGGGAACTCGTTGCGGACCGTGGCCAGCATGTCCGCCAGCCACACCGGCGCCTGCCGCCGGCCGTCCTCGGTCAGCTCGTAGACGGTCCGCTCGGGGTACTGCTGGTCGCGCTCGGTCTGCCGGACCGCGATCAGCCCGGCCTCGTGCAGCCGCCTGATGGTCTTGTACAGGTTCGCGCGCTGCCCCACGTTGACGACCTTGTCCTTGTCCCAGTGCTTGATCAGGCGCTGGATGCCGTACGGGTGCAGCGGCCCGGGGACCAGCATGCTCAGCACGGCAACCGCCAGCGGCGACGGCCGGTACGTGGAATCCACGAACCCCAGCTTACTAGTCACCTGAAAACTAGTGACCCCGGAACACAGTGCGGTCACAGCGCTTGATAGTCTCCAGAAAACTAGTTATAAGTTAACTATGAGCAAGTCTCATGCCTACGATGTCACCTCGAGATATAACGCGAACGGATTCGCGACCGGCCCGGCCCAGGAAGGGGACGGCGAGATGGCCACAAAGGACACGCCGCTGCTGGAGGCATCCGGCCTCACCGTGAGATTTGGCAAGGTCACGGCGCTCGATGGGCTGGACCTGACCGCCCCGCCCGGGGAAGTGCTGGCGATCCTCGGGCCCAACGGCGCCGGCAAGACCACGTTCGTGCGGACGGTCGCCACGCTGCAGCGGCCGGCCAGCGGGAGCCTGCGGGTGCGCGGCCATGACGTGGTGCGCGACCCGGTGGCGGTCCGCAGGGACATCGGCCTGGCCGGCCAGTTCGCGGCGGTCGAGCCCACGATGACCGGGCGCGAGAACCTGGAGATGACCGCCCGCCTGTTCGGGCACGGCCGGCGTGCGGCCCGGCAGGCCGCGGCCGCCGTGATCGGGCAACTTGGCCTGGAGGAGGTCGCGGACCGGCGCTGCGGCGGCTACTCCGGGGGCCAGCGCCGCCGGCTCGACCTGGGTGCGAGCCTCGTCGGCGCGCCACGGCTGCTGCTGCTCGACGAGCCGACCACCGGCCTGGACCCGGCGGGCAGGCGCGAGGTCTGGGACGCCGTGCGCGGGCTCGCCGCCGGCGGCACCAACATCCTGCTGACCACGCACTACCTCGACGAAGCCGACGAGCTCGCCGACCACGTTGTGGTGATCGACCACGGCCGCGCCGTGGCGTCGGCGGCGATCGGCGACCTCAAGGCGAGCGTCGGCCGCGACGTGATCGAGGTGGCCGTGACCGACCCGGCCCGGATCGACGAGGCCGGCCGGATCCTGGAGCGGGTGACCGCGAACCGGCCCCGGGTGGACCGCGGCAGCCGCCGGGCCAGCGCGCCCGCAGCGGGCGGGGCCGGGGAACTGGCCGGCGTGATCCGGTGCCTGGACGATGCCGCGATCGGCGTCGACGAGATCGGCCTGCGGCGGCCCACCCTCGACGAGGTTTTCCTGGCGCTCACCGGCAACGAGCCGGCCGCGCCCGCCATCCCCCACACGACCAGCGGGAGCTAACGATGACCACCGAGACGATCAGCCACCCCGGCGCCGCCGCCGTACCAGCGATCACACGCCCGGCGGGCCCTCCCGGACCGTTCCTGGTCTCGGCCGAGGTCGCGCGGCGCGCGCTGCTCAAGTACTTCAGGACCCCCGGCCTGAGCATCATGGGCGTGGTGCAGTCGGTCCTGTTCCTGTTCGCGTTCAGGTTCGTGTTCGGCGGCGCCGTGGCGGGCGGGGCGTCCAGGTACGTGGATTTCTTCGTGCCCGGGTACGTCGCGACGATCGTGCTGTTCACCGGCGCGGGCATCGCGGTTGCGGTGGCCGAGGACCGGGCCGGGGGGTTCACCGGGCGGCTGCTGTCGCTGCCGGTG
This sequence comes from Streptosporangiaceae bacterium, assembly GCA_030041195.1. Next base: position 3,829 of record JASHOI010000068.1, read on the forward strand.
CCGCGGCTGTCGATCGTGACCGGCCGGGCGCTCGCCGACGTCACCACCGACGCGTGGTCGATCCTGGTCACCGCCGCGTTCGGGTTCCTGTTCGGGTTCCGGCTCGGCGGGACCGTGGCCGAGGGCCTGGCCGCGCTCGGCCTGTGCGTCCTGTTCGGCGTCGTGTTCACGATGGTGTTCATCGTGATCGGGCTGATCTCGCCGAACGCCCAGGCCGCGCAGGGGATGTCGATGATCGCGTTCGTCTTCGCGTTCATCTCCAGCACGTACGTCCCGGCGGGCACCATGCCCGGCTGGCTGCAGCCGTTCGCCAAGTACCAGCCGATCACGCCGATGGTCACCGCGGTGCGCTCGCTGATCGCCGGGTCGGCCAGCGACCTCGGCCTGGCCCTGGCCTGGTCGGCGCTGCTGATCGTCGTGTTCACGCCGATCGCGGTGCTGCGCTACCGGCGCGGCTGAGCTGGGTCAGATCGACGCGCTGGCCGCCTTGACCCCGGCTGAGGCGGCGACGCTGGCCGGCTGGCCGTTGGTCAGCTTGCTGATCGCCGCGGCGATCATGTTGGCGGCGCCGTCGATGTCCTTGGCCACCGCGCTGGACGGATCCCGCATCGCGGCGGCCACCTGCGCCCAGGTCATGTTGGCCAGGGCCGAGGGCAGGTACTGGGCACCCGTGATCAGGTACCGGTTGCCGATGTCGATGAACGGGAACGCGTCGCCAGCGTACTTGTCGAACACGGCGGCCTCCCCCGCCGTGGGCTGCTGCAGGTAGGCGTATCCGGTGGGGGTCGCCGAATCTGGCTTCTCGCTGTACCACTCCACCGGGACGAACGCCACGTACTTGCTGGTGTAGCCGGACTTGTAGAACGACAGCGTCGGTGTGCTGGGGTAGACGTCCGTGGGCGAGGAGTGGATGAACTGCACGCCGGATAGCGTGCCGAACCGGCTGAGTGCCGCGGCCAGCGCCCAGCGCTCGGCGGCGCAGTACGGGCAGAACTCCCCGCCCACGTACAGCACCTCGGGCTTGCCGTCCACGGTCAGTTCCGGCTGGCCGCTGATCGTCTTCAGGCCGGTGGCGGTGCCCGCGCCCACCGCGTTGAACGTGGCGGCCGGGATGCTGGCGATCTCCTGCGCCACCGCCGCGTCGGACGCCGCGGGCGTAGCCTGCGCCGGTGACTGGGTCAGCTTGACCGCGATCAGCGCCGCCACCACCGCGAGGACGACCGTGATGCAGCCGCTCACGATCAGCGCCCTGCGCCGAGCCCCGGCTCGCCGTTCCCTGGCCCGCTGGGCGGCCACCCTCTCCCTGGCGCTCTGCGCCCGCCCGGCCGGCACCCGCTCGCTGGCGCCGCGCGCCTGCCCCCGACCGCCCTTGCTCATCGCGGCGACCGCCCTTCCCCGTTGCTTACCGGCGATGTCACATCTACTATCTACTAAGTACGTACATAGATAGTAGATGGTTCCCGGACGGCCTGGGAAATCGGAGAAGGCCAATATCCTGGGGGCGAGGATCGGAGGCGGCGTGCGCGGGTTCGGCGACCTGGAAGCGGTGATCATGCACCGGGTGTGGGATCACGATGGCCCGGTCACCGTGCGGGAACTGTTCGACGAGCTGGCGCGCGAGCGTGCGATCGCGTACACGACGGTGATGACCACGATGGACAACCTGCACCGCAAGGGCTGGCTGGCCAGGATCAAAGAGGGCAAGGCCTACCGGTACACGGCGACCGCCAGCCGCGAGGAGTACAGCGCCCGCCTGATGCGGGAGGCGCTGGACGGCGGCGGCGACACCCAGGCGGTGCTGAGCCACTTCATCTCCCAGATGGACGGCGACGAATCCGAGATGCTGCGCGCGGTGGTGCGCCGGCTGGCCGAGCGGCGGCCGCAGTGAGGCCGGCGCTGCTGCTGGCCGGCTACGCGCTGGCGGTGGCCTGGTGGGCGCCGGCGCTGCTCGGGCGGCTCACCGCGCGAGGCGTCAGCCCCCGGCTTGGCCTGGCGGCGTGGCTGACCGCGATGGCGAGCACGCTCGCCTCGGCCGCGGTGGCGGTGCAGTTCCTGGCCCGGGCCGCGGTGGCCGGCTGGAGCCGCCTGGCCGAGGTGGTGTGCCGGTCGGTCGCCGGGCACACGTGCACCGCGACCGGCTACCAGGGCGCGGCCGTGGAACTCGCCCTCGGCGTGACCGCGATCGTCGCCGGGCTGGCGGTGGCGGTGCTGACCTGGCGGTACGGACGCCGGGTGCAGCGGGCCCAGCAGCAGACCCGGGTGCACGCGGGCGCCGCGCGCATCACCGGCCGCAAGCTGCCCGGTGACGAGGCCGCCGTGGTTCTCGACGCTCCCCAGCCGGTGGCGTACTGCCTGCCCGGCCGGCCCGCCACGATCGTGGTCAGCAGCGGCGCCCTGGCCCTGCTCGACCCGGCGCAGCTCGCGGCCGTGCTCGCGCACGAGCGGGCGCACCTGGCCGGCCGCCACCACCTGCTGATCTCGCTCACCCGGGGACTGGCCGCGGTCTTTCCCGCGGTGCCGCTGTTCGCCCGCGGGGCGGAACACGTCGCCCGGCTGGCCGAGATGTCAGCCGACGACGACGCGGCCCGCCGCACCGGCCGCGGACCACTCGTG
>JASHOI010000623.1 GCA_030041195.1 Streptosporangiaceae bacterium
CGCCGTCCGGGAGGGCTGGGCCGGCCGGCCGCGCGTCGCCGCCCGGCCCGTGGGCGTCCCGGCGGGACCGCCGGCGAACGCGGTCATCGGCCGCATCCCGGGGCGGCGCGATCACCAGCGTGGAATCGGAACGCAGGATGCGCTGATTCAGCTCGCGCAGCGCCGGGCCGGGCTCGGCGCCGAGTTCGTCCACGAGCCTTCTGCGCGCCTGCCGGTAGGCGGCCAGCGCCGCGGCCTGCTGACCGGACCGGTACAGGGCGAGCATCAGCAGCTCGTGCACGCGTTCGCGCAGCGGCTCGGCGACCGCCAGCGCCGCCAGTTCGGCGGTCATCTCCTGATGCCGGCCCAGGTGCAGGTCGGCATCGATGCGGGTTTCCAGCGCCTCCAGCCGCATCTCGGCCAGCCGTGGCAGTTTCGCCGCCAGCAGCGGGGACGGGACGTCGGCGAGCGGCTGCCCGCGCCACAGCTTTAACGCCGCGCCAAGCCGGCCCGATGCGTCGTTCCATGCCCCCGCGCGCGCCGCGGCCAGCCCGGACGCGTGCAGCCTGGTGAACCGGGCCACATCCAGCTCCCCGCGGTTGACCCTGAGCAGGTACCCGGGCCGGCGGCTCACGATCCGCTCATACCCGGCCGGCCCGAGTGCGTGCCGCAGCCGCCTGACGTAGTTCTGCAGCGTCACCCGCGCGGTCTCCGGCGGGCTGTCCTGCCACAGTGCTTCGGCCAGCGCGCCGGCCGCGACGACGTGGTTCGCCTCCAGCAGCAGCGCCGCCAGCACAACCCGCTGCTTCTCGGCGGAGACCTGGATCGACGTCTCCCCGGTCCGGACCAGCAGCGGCCCCAGCAGGCCGAACTCCACCAATCCTCCCGCCCCCGCGGCAAGGTCATCTGGCGACTGCCGTAGCGGAATATGTCCAGATGTAACGCGACACCCCCCCGCTGCGGCCATGGTAGCCACACCGGGCCCGGCGGGCCGCAGCAAATCAGATATGCGTCATTGACGTATACTTCTATGGTGGCTATGACTACGATACGCGTGGAAGCCGAGGTGCGGGACCGGCTCGCCGCCCGGGCCGTGGCGCACGGCCGGAGCCTGGGCGCTGAGCTGCGGGCGATGCTGGACGAGATGATGTGGCAGGGAATCGAGGCCGGATACCGCAGACTCGCCGCGAGCCAGCAGGAAATGGCGGCATATCAGGCCGAGGTCGCCGAGTGGACCTCGGCTGGCCTCGATGATCTGGCCGCCACCGCCGCCGATGAGTACCCGGAGTACAACTCTTGACCAGCGGCGACGTGCTGCTTTGTGACCTGAACCCGGTGGCTGGCCGGGAACAGGGGGGCATCCGCCCGGTCGTCGTGGTGTCGCACGACCGGTACGCGGTCATCCCCGGGCTGTTCCTCGCGGTGCCGCTCACCAGCCGGGATCGTGGCCTCGACCATCACATCGAGGTTCCCGCTGACGACCGCACCGGGCTGAACCAGGTGTCCTATGCCATGACCGAGCAGGTCCGTGCCATGTCCGATCAGCGGGCCGGGCGGCGTCTCGGCAAGGTCAGCGCCGACACCCTCACGTCTATCGGCCGCTACCTGCATCTCTTCATCGTCTGAGGGCTGATTGCGCCATGGCGGTATTGGCGCTGGTGCCGCCGGCCGCGCTGGCGAGCTTGGCTCGTATCACATCGGCGTCGGGGTGCTGCAGGTTCTCGTAGATCGCGAGCGCCTCGCGCCACGCTTGCCCGGCCCCTGCCGGGTCACCGGATGCGTGCCGGGCATCGCCGAGACGAGCGAGCGTCTTGGCTTCGCGGTAGGGGTCGCCGAATTCCCGGTACAGCCGGACGGCGCGCTGGTAACAGGCCGCGGCCGCGTCGTGCCGGCCGAGCCGGTGCTCGGCGTATCCGATGCTGTCCCAGGTGTGAGCCTCTCCGACCCGTGCACCAAGCCGAGAGCACAAAACCAGGGCTCGATAGCACAGCGTGCGTCCTCGCCGCGGGTCACCGAGCAGGATGTGCCCCCAGCCCACGGCGTTGAGGGCCTTGGCTTGCCCGGCCCGGTGACCGGCGTCCTGAAACAGGCGCAGGGCTTGCTCGTCGTGATCGAGCGCATCGGTGAGCCGGTCCTGCTCTTCGTACAGGACGCTGAGCAATTGGTGGGTGCGGGCCTGGCCGATGGTGTCGCCGAGCTCCCGGTACAGCGCGAGGGCGGTCACCAGATAGGCGCGCGCCTGGTCGCGGTCGCCGACCTCGTTGCAGGCGCTGGCCGCCAGACGGCAGGTCACGGCCTGACCCGCGGTGTCGCCGAGGCGCTCGGCGGCCGCCACGGCGGTGCGCTGGATGGCGGCCCAGTCGTGCCAGTGCCCGTGCCGGTCCAGGAAGTCACGCATGGTCCAGGCGATGCGCCAGGCGTGGCTGTCGAACCCGGTCTCGGCCGCGCGGCGGACCAAGGCGAGCAAGACCCTGCGCTCGGCCGCGAACCACGCCAGGGCGTGCCGTGAATTACCCAGATGCTCGGGCCTGACCCCCGGCAGCGGGGCGGGGAGCGCGATCGCGTCACGCTGCGGATCAAGCAGGAGCGCGGCGCAGTAACCGGTGTGCAGGTAGTGATCGAGAACCCGGCCGACGGTGCAGCGGCGGTCGGCGTCGGTGTCGATGGCTTCGGCTTGCTCGGTCGCGTAGGCACGGAGCAGGTCGTGGACCGCGTAACGGCCTGGCGGCTGCTCGGTGAGCAGGTGGGCAAGGGCCAGCTCGCGCAGTGCCGCACGGGCCTCGGGCAGCTTGGTCCCGGCCAGGCTGGCCGCAGCCGGGGCGGTGAGCTCCGGGCCGGGGTGCAGGCCGAGCATCCGGAACATCCGGGCCGCCGCCGGGCTGAGCTGGTCGTAAGACCAGGAGAACACCGCGCGGACATCCGTGGTGTCTTCCCCGGTGCTGAGGGCGTCGAGCCGGCTCCTGGCATCGCGCAGCTCGGCGACGAGCGCGGCCAGCGGGAAGCCGGGGCGGGTGGTGGCGCGGGCGGCGGCGATCGCCAGGGCCAGCGGCAGCCGGGAGCACAGGCCGATCAGCTCGGCGACGGCGTCGGGCTCGGCGGCGACCCGTTCCGGCCCTAGACGCCGGGTCAGGAGCTGACCGGCCTCGCCGGTGCTGAGCACGTCCAGGGTGATCGTGTGGGCGCCCTCGGCGGCGGTCCGGCCGGTGAGCTCGTTGCGGCTGGTGACGATGACCATGCAGCCGGGCGGGGCGCGCAGCAGCGAGCGGGTCTGGTCCGGGTCGCGCGCGTTGTCCAGCACGATCAGGGTCCTGGTGCCGGCCAGCCGGCTGCGGTACCGGGCCAGCAGCTCATCGAGCGCGGCGGTCCCGGCGACGGGCACGGCCAGCGCGTCAAGCAGAATGCGCAGTGCTTCGCTGGGAGACAGCGGATCGGCGGTCCCGAATCCGTGCAGGTTGACGTAGAGCTGCCCGCCGGGGAACTCGGCCGCGTGCTCGTGGGCCCAGTGCACGGCCAGCGCTGTCTTGCCGACCCCGGCGGTGCCGCCAACGGCGGTGATGAGCACCGGGCCGGGCCCTGCGGCCGGCAGCATCGCGGACAGCGCGCGCAGTTCGGCGTCCCGGCCGGTGAACCCGGGCACGCCGACGGGCAGCATCGACGGGCGCGGCTTGCCGTCGCGGTCCTCGGCAGGGCCGCCGGCCAGGGGTGCCCGGCCCCCCGGCTGGATCAGCAGGGCGCGGTCGGATCGCAGGATCCGCTGGTTGAGGTCGCGCAGCGCCGGGCCGGGCTCGATGCCGAGCTCGTCGACGATCCGGCGGCGTGCGTGCCGGTAGGCGGCCAGCGCGGCGGCTTGCTGGCCGGACCGGTACAAGGCCAGCATCAGCAGCTCGTGCACCCGCTCACGCAACGGCTCCGCCGTGGCCAGGGCCGCCAGTTCGGCGGTCACGTCGTGGTGGCGGTCAAGTCGCAGGTCGGCGTCGATGCGGGTTTCCAGCGCCACCAGCCGCATCTCGGCCAGCCGCGGCACTTCGGCCGCCAGCAGCGGGGACGGCACGTCGGCCAGCGGCCGGCCGCGCCATAGCTTCAGCGCGGCGGCAAGCTTCGCGGACGCATCCTCCCAGGCCTGGGCCCGCGCCGCGGCCAGCCCCGCGCCGTGCAGCTCGGCGAACCGGGCGAGGTCCAGTTCCCCCGGGTGGACCTCGATCAGGTACCCCGACGGGCTGCTCCTGATCCGCTCGTACCCGGCCGGCCCCAGCGCGTGCCGCAGCCGCATCACGTAGTTCTGCAGCGTCACCCGCGCGGTCTCGGGCGGCTTGTCCTGCCATATCGCCGAGGCCAGGTCATCGGCGGCGACGGTCCGGTTGGCATGCAGCAGCAACACGGCCAGCAGCACCCGCTGCTTGCCGGCCGACACCTGAACCGGTGTGTCCCCGGACCGCACCAGTAACGGGCCCAGCAGGCCGAATTCCACCGATCCTCCAGCCCTGCGGCCGGCGAGCCGCCGCCAGCCCAGCCAGGACCTAGCGCCCATCGTAACCACGGCCAGCTCCGCCGGGCCGTCGGACCGGGCGCCAGCAGCAGCAGCTCAGCCCTGCGCCGGGCCTGGGATGGCGGCCAGGCCGCGCACGAGCGCGGCGAACTGGTCGAAGGTCAGGCTCTGGTCGGCGTCGGACAGGGCCTTGTCCGGGTCGGGGTGGACCTCGATCAGCAGGCCGTGAGCGCCGGCCGCGCGGGCGGCCCAGGCCATCGGGGCGACGTAGCTGCGCTGCCCGGTGCCGTGGCTCGGGTCGACGATCACCGGCAGGTGCGAGCGCTCGCGGATCACCGGCACCGCGGACAGGTCGAGGGTGTTGCGGGTGGCGCTCTCGAACGTGCGGATGCCGCGCTCGCAGAGGATCACCTGCTGGTTTCCCTGGGCCGCGATGTACTCGGCGGCCGCCAGCCACTCCTCGATCGTGCTGGACAGCCCGCGCTTGAGCAGCACCGGCCGGTCCACCTTGCCCAGCTCGCGCAGCAGGTCGAAGTTCTGCATGTTGCGCGCGCCGACCTGGAGGATGTCGGCCTCCTTGGCCATCCGCTGCACCTGGTCGACCGCCATCACCTCGGTGACCACCGGCAGCCCGGCCTCGCGCCCCGCCGCCACCAGCAGGTCGAGCCCGTCCCAGCCCAGCCCCTGGAAGGAGTACGGCGAGGTCCGCGGCTTGAACACGCCCCCGCGCAGCACGTGCGCGCCGTGGTCACGGACGTACCTGGCGGTGGCCTCGATCTGGTCCTGGCTCTCGACCGAGCACGGGCCGGCCATGACCACGAAGCCATCCCCGCCGACCAGCACGTCGCCGACCCGGATCACCGTGTCCGCCTGCCGGGCCTCCCGGTCGACCAGCTTGTAGTGCCGGGACCGGGGCGGAGCGGCGGGCCTGGCGGCCACGGCTTCCAGCATTTCCGCCGGGTCGCCCACGGACGGCTCGGCCCCGGGCCGGACGGCCGCGTCCCCGGTGCGCGGC
>JASHOI010000624.1 GCA_030041195.1 Streptosporangiaceae bacterium
AACTCCCCCGCGATCCTGACCGATGCCTTCCCCGCCGACCAGCGGGGCATGGCGATGGGCATCAACCAGGTGGCGGGCATCTCCGGCCAGTTCATCGGCCTGATCCTGGGCGGGCTGCTCGCGGCCGTCGACTGGCGGCTGGTGTTCATCGTCTCGGTGCCGATCGGCATCGGCGGCACGATCTGGTCGTACCTCAGCCTGCGCGAGGTCGGCGCGCGTACCCCGGCGCGGATCGACTGGCTCGGCAACATCCTGTTCGGGCTGGGCCTGATCGGGATCCTGGTTGGGATCACCTACGGGCTCATCCCGTACGGCGGGCACTCGATGGGGTGGACCAACCCGCTCGTGCTGACCGGCGTGATCGGCGGGGCGGCGCTGCTGGTCGCGTTCTGCGTCACCGAACTGCGGATCACCTCGCCCATGTTCGACCTGCGGCTGCTGCGGATCCGGGCGTTCGCGGCGGGGAACTCGGCCACCCTGCTCGGCGCGATCGCCCGCGGCGGGCTGCAGTTCATGCTGATCCTCTGGCTGCAGGGGATCTGGCTGGTGCTGCACGGATACAACTTCAAGGACACACCGCTCTGGTCGGGCATCTACCTGCTGCCGCTCACCTGCGGCTTCGTGGTCTCCGGCCCGCTGTCGGGCAAGCTGTCGGACAAACACGGCGCCCGCGCGTTCGCCTCCGGCGGGCTGCTGCTGTCGGCCGCGGCGTTCGGCGGCCTGCTGCTCCTGCCGACGGACTTCGCCTACCCGGCGTTTGCCGCGCTGATCTTCCTCGCCGGCGCGGGAATGGGGCTGTTCTCCGCGCCGAACGCCGCTGCGATCATGAACAGCGTCCCGGCCCGGCAGCGCGGTGCCGCATCGGGCATGCTCGCCACGTTCCAGAACTCCGGTTTCGTGCTGTCCATCGGCATCTTCTTCTCGCTGATGATCGCCGGGCTGGCCAGCACGCTGCCGACCACGCTGACGCACGGCCTGGCCACGCACGGCGTGCCGCACGCGCTCGCGGCCAAGATCGGGGCCGAACCCCCGGTGGCCAGCCTGTTCGCCGCGTTCCTCGGCTACAACCCGGTGCAGCAGCTGCTCACACCGACCGGCGTGCTCGCGCACCTGCCCGCCCACCAGGTCAGCGTGCTGACCGGGCGGCAGTTCTTCCCTCAGCTGATCTCCGGCCCGTTCCACCACGGCCTGGTGATCGTGTTCAGCACCGCGATGGTGATCCTGGTGATCGCCGCGGGCGCTTCCCTGCTGCGCGGCGGCCGGTACGTGCACGACGAGCAGGCGGTCCCGGCGGGGACCGCCACCGGGGTGCCCGCTACAGGTCCTGCGGGCCCCGCAGGCAACGGCCAGCCCGCACCGAGCAACGGCCAGCCCGCAGCGAGCAACGGCACCGGCGAGCCTTCGTCCGGCGACGGCCAGGCCGCGGCCAAGGGGCAGCCAGCCCCATAATGACGGCTGCCTTCAATGCCGCGTACTTAACGCGGCGGTGGCCGAGGTATGACGCGAGGCTGAGACATTCCCTGCTGTACCACAAGTCCCACCAGCCCCAACCGTCCTGGCAGGGATCCGCTCAGACATTCGATTTCCATGATCTGGGTGGATAACGACCAAATACACGACGTTTGCCACCCAGATCATGAAACAGCTCACCGATCGACCGTTTCCGTCGCCGACAAGTCCTTAAGTACGCGGCATTGCGGCTGCCTTCGGTCAGGGGCACCGGTCCGCGAGGACGTCGAACTCGTTCCCCTCCGGGTCGGCCATGACCACCCAGCTCACGTCCGGGCCCTGACCGACGTCGACCCGGCGCGCGCCCAGATCGAGCAGGCGGCGGACCTCCTCGTCCCGCTCTCTGTCGGTCGGGTTGACGTCGAGGTGGAGCCTGTTCTTGACGGTCTTGCCCTCGGGCACGCGCGCGAACGTCAACGTCGGTGGCACCGGGCCAAGCCGGTTCCTGCCCTCAGGCACCGCAGGTGAGCCGATTGTGACGACTCCGTCTTCTTCGTCTTGCACCTCGTAGCCAAGGACCGCGCACCAGAACCGGGCGAGACCCCCGGGGTCGGCGCAGTCGATCCCAAGCTCGGTGAACTTACTGGTCACGTCTGAAACCCCCTGCCGGACTGACTCCACGTGCACAAGATTCTGCAGGCCCGCAGCGAGCGGCTGCGCGACCGGGGCTTGCCATAACGATTGTCGTTGTTTACGATTCTCGATAATAACGACAGTCGATAAGCAGGACGGCGCCGATGTCCGCAGCTACTCTCACGCCGCGCAACCGGCTGCAACCGCTCGCGACGGTGGTCACCTGGGTGTTCTGGTTGGCGGTCGTGGCCACCGCGATCACGGTGATTCGCACCCTGACGGGTCAGGGCCCCCTGATCGGCGCGCATATCGGCGGCGTCAGCCCTTCGGTCACCGGCATCTGCCTGACCGCCGCGCAGACACTGTTGCAGCACACCGGCGGCGGGCTCGGCCGCTCCGGCCTGTCGCCGGGAGTGCACGCCACCTGGAACGCCGCGAGCGTATGCGCCGCCCATCCCACGTTCCGGCAGGCCCTGGCCGCCGCGGTCACGGTCCTGCCCGTTGGCCTGCTGCGCCTCGGCGCGCTCTACCTTGTGATGCGGCTGGCCCGCGCCGTCGCGCGTGAGGGCGTCTACACCGCCCAGGCCGCCCGGCTGCTGCTCATCCTCGGCTGGTGGCTGCTGGCCGGCGGGCTGGTGGCCACCCTGGCCGAGGCGTTCGCCCGGATGAACCTGCTAGGCGAGTTGGTCACCTGGAACGTCGACTGGGGCCAGTGGCCCGTTGCCTGGTCTGTGTCGTGGCCGGTTGCCTGGATCGGCGCGGGCCTGATCATCTCCGCCCGGGTCATCCGGATCAGCGCCGGCATGCGCGCCGATCTCGAGGGGACGGTGTAGTGCCGCCCGCCGTCCCGGACGCCCACGCGATCTCCATCCACCTCGACAAGGTCCTCGCCGACCGTGGCATGACGCTGACCGAGCTGTCCGAGCGGGTCGGCGTCAGCGTGGTCAACTTGTCGATCCTGAAGAACGGCCACGCCAGGGCCATCCGGTTCAGCACCCTGACGCGGCTCTGCGAGGCGCTCGACTGCCAGCCGGGCGACTTGCTCGGCTACGACGGCGCGGGCTCGTGAGACCGGCCTCGCTGGACCGGGATGGAGGCGAAGGGGCAAGAGGTTCCGGGCGCGTTTGATCTTGCTTTTCCATGATCGTGGTTGATTAATACCGCTATGCGGTATTCAGCCACCAAGATAATGGAATACAGCTGCGCAGCGAGGACGACGTCTTCGCATCCTGCATCCAGCGCCTGATCGACGTCGCGGCGAGTATAGTTAGCTCTGTGAACGATATTACTGCCGGTCGGCAGCCCTCGGCGCGGGCGGCGGCAGACCTGTTCACCGCGATCGGCGTGATCCGCAGGACCGCCCGGCGCGCCGCCCGCCAGGCGTGGGCGCAGCAGCCGCTGCCGCCCGCCCAGTCGGAGCTGCTGCGGCTGGCCGCCAGACGCCCCGGGCTCGCGGTTGCAGAAGCTGCTCTGGAGCTACGGGTGGCGCCGAACACGGTCAGCACGCTCGTGGGCCGGCTCACCGAGGCGGGCCTGCTGAACCGCGAGAAGAGCGCGCACGACGGCCGGACCGCGCTGCTCACCGCCACCGACAAGGCGCAGCAGCGGCTGACCGAGTTCCGCGACCTGCGCGCCGAGCTGGCCGGGCAGGCGCTGGCCCGGCTGACCGCCCAGGACCAGCAGGCTCTTGCCCGCGCCGTGCCCGCGCTGCTCCGCCTGTCCGACGAAATGGAGCGCTGATGAGCTTTCCCCCCGATGCCATGGCCGTGTCGGCTCCGTACCTGAGGCCGGATGGCCTGCCCGGCGATGCGCCCGGCCAGGACGTCGCGGTCCGCTGCGCCGGCCTCACCTACCGCTTCGGCGAGCACGTCGCCGTCGACCACGTGGACCTGGAGATTGCGCCCGGCGAGACGTTCGGGCTGCTGGGACCCAACGGCGCGGGCAAGACGACCACGATCCGGATGCTGACCACCCTGCTGAAGCCGATGGCCGGCGCCGTGACCGTGTTCGGTACCGACGCCGTCGCGTACCCGATGCGGGTCCGGCGCATGATCGGCTATGTGCCGCAGCTTCTGTCCGCGGACGCCACGCTCACCGGCTGGGAGAACGTGGAGCTGTTCGGCCGGCTCTTCGACGTCCCACGGAAACTGCGCGCCGAGCGCGTCGAAGGTGCGCTGTCCGCCATGGGCCTCACCGACGCCGCCCGTCGCCTGGTCAAGACGTACTCCGGCGGCATGATCCGAAGGCTGGAGCTGGCCCAGGCCCTGGTCAGCGCGCCCAGCCTGCTGGTGCTGGACGAGCCGACCGTCGGCCTGGACCCGATCGCACGCGCCGATGTGTGGGAGTTCATCGACCGGCTCCGCGAGTCCTCGCCGATCACCGTGCTGATGACCACCCACTACATGGACGAGGCCGACACCTACTGCGACCGGGTCTCGCTCATGCACGCAGGCCAGATCCGCGCCACCGGAACCCCCGGCATGCTCAAGGCCACGCTCCGTGCCGGGGCCACGCTGGACGACGTGTTCCGCCACTACACCGGCGGCACGCTCGACGACAGCCCCGAGAAGGGAGGCATCCGTGACGTCCGCCGCGCCCGGCGTACCGCCCGTCGCCTCGGCTGAACCCGGCATCACGGGATTCACCGGCCTGCCCGGCGAGTCCCCGTTCGCCGTCGTCCGCCGGCTGCTCAGCCGCATCGTCACGCTGTGCTGGGTGGAGATCCGCAAGATCCGTCATGACCGCACGGAGATCTATACCCGCGCCATCCAGCCCGCGCTCTGGCTGCTGATCTTCGGCGAGACGTTCAACCGGATCCACGCGATCCCGACCCCGCCCGGCGTCTCTTACCTGGCCTACCTGGCCCCGGGCATCCTGGCCCAGTCCGCCCTGTTCATCGCGATCTTCTACGGGATCCAGATCATCTGGGAACGCGACGCGGGCGTGCTGACCAAGCTGATGGTCACGCCCACCCCGCGCGCGGCGCTGATCAGCGGCAAGGCGTTTGCCGCCGGAGTGCGCTCGATCGTCCAGGCCATCGTGATCGTGATCCTGTCCGCGATCCTCGGCGTCGGGCTCACCGACAACCCGCTCAAGCTGCTCGCCGCGGCGGCCATCGTGGTGCTGGGCTCGGCGTTCTTCTCCTGCCTGTCGATGAGCATCGCCGGGCTCGCCCTGTCCAGGGACCGGCTGATGGGCATCGGGCAGGCGATCACGATGCCGCTGTTCTTCAGCTCGAACGCGCTCTACCCGGAAAAGGTGATGCCGGGCTGGCTGCAGGCGATCAGCAAGATCAATCCGTTGTCCTACGAGGTGGACGCGCTGCGCGGCCTGCTCATCGGCACCCACGCCCACCTGGGCCTGGACGCCATTGTGCTGGTCGGCGTCACGATCCTCGGGGTCACCGCCTCGGCCCTGCTGCTGCCCCGCCTGGCGCGCTGACCAGCCTGCGCCCCCGCGGTATGCGTGGGCCTATGACGGGGCAGCGCCGCCGGCGCCGGCGCCGAGAGCGGCGCGCAGGATGGTCTCGGCGGAGTCGGCCGCGATGCGCGCGGTGATCGCGTGCTCGTGCGCGCGGTCCAGGTTGCCCAGGGCCACGCAGTCGTACGCCACCTGCGCGTCGTGCACGGCCAGTTCGAGCTGCCGCGCCGCCTCGCTCAGGTCGACGCCGCTGGCACTGATATCGGGAACGCTCGTCATGCCGGTTACCTCGCTTCCCCAAGCCTGGCCGAGCCAGGGCCGGACCTCCAGCTACCCAGAACGGCTGGCCGCATGCCGGGGCCCGGGAACCGGCCATGGATGTACCGTTTGGCCGGCCAGAGCATGCCCTTTGGTACATTGACGGGCCGTCGGTGGGCCGCGGCGGCCATGGGCACGGCGACCCCGGGCGGCGATCTACGATGAGATGCATGCCCGAATTTCGCTACGCCGACCTGCTCCCGCTCGGCGACGACACCACCGAATACCGCCAGCTCAGCAGCGACGGGATCAGCACCCGCTCCGCGCTCGGGCGCGATTTCCTTGAGGTGGAAGCAGAGGTGCTCACCCTGCTCACCGAGACCGCGATGCGGGACATCGCGCACCTGCTGCGGCCCGGGCACCTGCGGCAGCTCCGGTCGATCCTGGACGACCCCGGGGCGAGCGGCAACGACCGGTTCGTGGCCCGCGACCTGCTGCAGAACGCGTGCATCGCGGCGGGCGGGGTGCTCCCGATGTGCCAGGACACCGGGACCGCGATCGTGATGGGCAAGCGCGGCCAGCAGGTGCTCACCGACGGGCGCGACGAGGAGCACATCGCCCGCGGTGTCTACGACGCGTACACGAAGCTGAACCTGCGGTACTCCCAGCTCGCGCCGCTGACCATGTGGGAGGAAAAGAACACCGGCAGCAACCTGCCGGCTCAGATCGAGCTGTACGCCACCGACGGCGGCCAGTACAAGTTCCTGTTCATGGCCAAGGGCGGCGGCTCGGCGAACAAGTCGTACCTGTACCAGGAGACCAAGGCGGTGCTCAGCCCGGCCGCGATGGCCAGGTTCCTCGAGGAGAAGATCCGCTCGCTCGGCACCGCCGCGTGCCCCCCGTATCACCTTGCGATCGTGGTGGGCGGGACCAGCGCTGAGTTCGCGTTGAAGACCGCCAAGTACGCCTCGGCGAGATACCTGGACACGCTGCCGACGGCCGGTTCGGCTGCCGCTCACGGCTTCCGCGACACCGAACTCGAGCAGCAGGTGCTGGAGATCACCCGCCGGGCCGGGATCGGGGCCCAGTTCGGCGGCAAGTACTTCTGCCACGACGTGCGGGTGATCCGGCTGCCCCGGCACGGCGCGTCCTGCCCGGTGGCGATCGCGGTGTCGTGCTCGGCGGACCGCCAGGCACTCGGCAAGATCACCCGCGACGGGGTGTTCCTCGAGCGGCTCGAGACCGACCCGGCGCAGTACCTGCCCGACACCGGCGAGGAGGAACTCGACACCGACGTGGTGCGGATCGACCTCGGCCGGCCGATGGACGAGATCCGGGCCGAGCTGTCCAAGTACCCGATCAAGACCCGCCTTGCCCTGACCGGCCCCATGGTTGTGGCTCGTGACATTGCGCACGCCAGGATCTCGGAACGCATGGCCGGGGGCGAGCCGATGCCCGCCTACCTCCGGGACCACGCGGTGTATTACGCGGGGCCGGCCAAGACCCCCGAGGGCTACGCGTCGGGGTCATTCGGGCCGACGACCGCCGGGCGGATGGACTCCTACGTGGACGAGTTCCAGGCCGCGGGCGGATCGCTGGTGATGCTGGCCAAGGGGAACCGGTCCGCGGCCGTCACCGAGGCCTGCCGCAAGCACGGCGGATTCTACCTGGGCTCGATCGGCGGCGCCGCGGCCCGGCTGGCCAGGGACTGCATCACCAAGGTCGAGGTGCTCGAGTACCCCGAGCTCGGCATGGAGGCGGTCTGGAAGATCGAGGTCCGCGACTTCCCCGCGTTCATCGTCGTCGACGACAAGGGCAACGACTTCTTCGCCGAGGTGACCGCGCCGAAGCAGCCGCTGCTGACGATCGGCGGACCGCGATGACCAGGCCGGGCACGCGGTAGCACCGAATTCACAACTAGCTCACAGGGAGATCGCTGGTAACGGCGGTAGCGTCGCGGGCATGCATGACGCGACGGCCGCCACCGCCGGGCGCCTGGTGTGCGGCCGCTACCGGCTGCACCAGCCGATCGGCCGCGGGGCCATGGGGATCGTCTGGCGCGGCAGGGATGAGCTGCTCGACCGGGACGTCGCGGTGAAGGAGGTCAGGGCCGCCGCGGAGAACGAGGGCATCTACCAGCGGACGCTCCGGGAGGCGAAGGCGGCGGCACGGCTGAACCACCCCAGCGTGGTCACGGTCTTCGATGTGGTCGAAGAGGACGGCAGTCCCTGGATCGTCATGGAGCTCGTGCACGCGAGGTCGCTCGACCGGCTGATCGCCGAGGACGGTCCGCTCCGGCCGGCGCAGGCGGCGCGGGTTGGCGAGCAGTTGCTCAGCGCGCTCGGGTGCGCGCACGCCGCTGGCGTGCTGCACCGGGACGTCAAGCCGGGCAACGTGCTGGTCGCGGTCGACAACACCGTGAAACTGACCGATTTCGGCATCGCCACCTATCCGGGCGATCCCGCGTTCACCCAGGTCGGGATGGTGTTCGGTACGCCGGGGTTCACCGCACCCGAGCGGGTCCGTGGCGAGGCGGCGAGCCCGGCCTCCGACCTGTGGTCGCTCGGAGCCACCCTGTACACGGCCGTTGAGGGTCGCGGGCCGTTCGATCGGCCAGGTGGCTCCGCGGCGATCTTCGCGGGCGTGGCCCGTGAGCCGCCGCCGCGGGCTCCGTCGGCCGGTCCCCTCGGGCCGGTCATCGACGCGTTGCTGCGGGCCGATCCGGCGCAGCGCCCGGATGTGACCACCGCCGCCAGCATGCTGGCCGACGCGGCAGCGCAGGCAGATGCCGAAATGGTGTTCCCCGGCGGGTTCGCGCTGCCGGGTGGCTACCCGGCGTTCGCCGATGTCCGCGAGTTCCCGCCGATGCCGCTCCCTGCCGACCTGCCGACGTCCGCCGACCTGCCCGAGTTCCTCGACCAGCCCATCGCTGGCTCGCCGGCCTCTGGCCCGCCGGCCTCCAGTCCCCCGGCGGTCAACCCCCCGGCCGCCGGGCCCGGGCGGCCGCGGTCACGAGGGCGCAGGTCGGTCCTCGTGGCCGCGGGCGTCGCCGTCGCTGTGGCCGCG
>JASHOI010000625.1 GCA_030041195.1 Streptosporangiaceae bacterium
GAGTATCCCGGTCCTGAAGTGCCCGGAGGTCAGCCACGCATTGTCCAGGCCAGGGATGTGATCGATGACCGGCCGGCCGCCGCCGACCTTCTGCGCCGGCACGGCCTGCTGCGGGCGAGCGCGTTGCTGGCCATGGGCGTCAGCGACCACCCCGAGCCGGTGGCCGGCGAGTGGCTGGCCGATCCCGCGTACTGGGCGAGCCTGGCTGGCCGCCTCGGCGAGGCGGTCACCGCGCAGGCGGCCAGGGAACCGATGGCTCCCGGGCTCACCGTCGAGGCCGCCAGGATGGCGACCGGGCTGCCCGACCGCCGTCTGGTCGACGCCCTGGTCCGCCCGCCGTTGCGGCTGCGCGACGGTCTGGTGCAGGTCATCGCCGCCCGGACCGAGAACGACGCGCAGCTGTCGGCCGCGGTTGCGGCCGCGGTGAAGATTCTGCTCGCCGACCTGGCGGCCGCGCCGTTCGCCTCACCCGACGCCGACCGGCTCCGTCATCTCGGTCTCGACCTGAGGGCGATCGCGGCGGCCGAACGCGCCGGGCTGCTGCTGCGGGTGAGCGACCAGATCGTGCTGGCTCCCGGTGCGGACGCGCTGGCCGGCCGCGTCCTGGCCGACCTGCCGCAGCCGTTCACGGCCGCCGAGGCCAGGCAGGCGCTGCAGACCACGCGCCGGGTCGCGATACCGCTGCTGGAGTTCCTGGACCGGGCCGGCGTGACGCAGCGGCTGCCCGACGACCGCCGCAGGCTGGTCAGGCCGACTGCCGACTGAACCGCGTCGCCGACCAGGTGCCAGGCTCGGCGGGCGGCTGGCCGACCGAGATCCAGCGCGCGAGCACCGCACCAGTGGCCGGGGCGTTGAGTATCCCGGTCCTGAAGTGCCCCGAGGTGAGCCAGGCATTGTCCAGGCCCGGGACGTGGTCGATGACCGGGCGCCGGTCCGGGTGCCGGGGCCGGAAGCAGCACCACTGGTAGGCGATGCCGAGCCCCTTGGCGCCGGGCAGCGCAGCGACCAGCCCGTCCATGATGGACTCGATCACGTCGGGCTGGACCGCGGGGTCCTCGTCCCCGATGTCGAAGGTGCCGCCGGACAGCAGCCGCCCGTCCTCGAGCTGGGTGGCGACCGGCGCGACGATGCCGGGCAGCCTGACCGGTGTGGTGTCGGTGACGAGCAGGTGGCCCTTGACCCGATCGGACGGGATGTTCAGCGGCAGGCCGTCGAGCACCGGCGGCTGGCCGGTGGCGAACACGACGACGCCGGGGTCGATGTCGCCCGCTGAGGTGGCCACCGTGACCACGCGGTCACCGCGGATGGTGACGCCCGTGGCCGCGACCCCGGTGGCAACAGCCGGCAGGCCGGCGGCCAGCCTGGCCACCGCGCGCAGCGGGTTGACCCGGGCCTGCCCCCGGATCAGCGCCCCCTCCATGGGCCGGGCCAGGCCGGGAACGAGTTGCTCCACCTGCCCGGGCGCCAGCCACTCCACCGACGGCGGCTGGTGTGCCGCGAAGCCGCCGGGATGCGGCGCCAGGCCGATCCAGTCGATGTCGATGAGCCCGACCCCCTGTGGCAGCCGCTGCTCGAGTTCCCGCCACCGCTGCAGGCTGGCCCGCTCCAGGTCAACCAGGGGCTCCGGATCGCTCCACCGGTGCGGCTCGGGAACCAGCAGCCCGCTGGCGCCTCCGCTGGCACCGGTGCCGAGGCGGCCGGTCTCGATCAGCAGTACCGAGCCGAGGCCGGCCTCGTGACAGGCGACCGCCGTCGCGACGCCCACGATCCCGCCGCCGACAACCAGGATGTCCGGGCGGCGGTCGGGAATGGCTGCGTGCCCGCGCCCCAGCGCCGCCCGCTCGGCATCGGTGAGCTGATCACGCCAGATCGCGCCGTCCACAGTCATGCCCCAGTTATAGCGTCCCGGCTGGCCTGCTTGTCACGCGGTGATAACACCGGGTTTACCGGCACCGGGCATCCGTGCGGCAGACTCGGTGCGTGACCTCGAAGCTGGAACCCGACGCGGTCCCGCGCCGTATCGCGCTGATCGCTCACGACAACAAGAAGGCGGACCTGCTGGAGTGGGCGAGGTTCAACCGCTCGCTGCTGGCCGGGCATCACCTGTGCGCCACCGGAACGACCGGCCGGCTGCTGCGCGACGAACTGGGGCTCCCGGTGACCTGCGTGCAGAGCGGCCCGCTCGGCGGCGACCAGCAGATCGGCGCGAAGATCGCCGACGGCGACATCGACCTGCTGATCTTTTTCTGGGACCCGCTGGAGCCGCAGCCGCACGACCCCGACGTCAAGGCGCTGCTGCGGATCGCGATGGTGTGGAATATCCCGGTGGCGTGCAACCGCGCCAGCGCCGACTTCCTGATCTCATCCCCGCTGATGAACCACGGCTACCAGCGCCTGGAGCCGGATTACGGCGAGCGTGCCGGGCGGGACCCTGCCGCCGGCGACGCCGAACGGGCGGCCTGACCGGCCGGGAGCGCTCGGCCAGCCCATGGGCTTACCATGCATCAGGCGCACCGCTCGCGCGTCGGCCGGCCAGCCACACCCTCGTCCTCCGTTCACCGGACGCGACCGTGGGTAGTCTGGACTCTTGCGGCAGAAGTACCAGATGGGCAGGGAGGTGACGCCGTGCTTGCCGATTCGTACGGCCGCGTCGCAACCGACCTGCGGGTGTCCCTCACCGATCGCTGCAACCTGCGGTGTGATTACTGCATGCCCGCCGAGGGGCTTGACTGGCTGCCCAAGCCGGACCTGCTCACCGACGACGAGGTGGTGCGCCTGGTCCGGATCGGGGTCGAGCGGCTCGGCATCACCGAGGTGCGGTTCACCGGCGGCGAGCCGCTGCTGCGGCGCGGGCTGCTGGACATTGTGGGGCGCACCGCGGAACTGCGCCCGCGCCCGGAGATATCGCTGACCACGAACGGGATCGGGCTCGACCGGCTCGCCGGGCCGCTGCACGCGGCCGGCCTGGACCGGATCAACGTGTCGCTGGACACGCTGCGGCCGGAGACCTTCCGCGCCCTGGCCCGGCGCGACCGGCTCGGCGACGTGCTGGCCGGCCTGTCGGCGGCAGCCGCGGCCGGGCTCGGCCCCGTCAAGGTCAACACGGTCCTGATGCGGGGCAGGAACGACGATGAGGTCGTGCCGCTGGCCCGGTTCTGCCTGGCGCACGGTTACCAGCTGCGGTTCATCGAGCAGATGCCGCTGGACGCGCAGCACGGCTGGCGCCGCGCCAACATGGTGACCGCGGACGAGATCCTGGCGGCGCTGTCGGCCGAGTTCACGCTCACGCCCGACGACCCGGAGGCCCGCGGCTCGGCACCGGCCGAGGCGTTCCTGGTGGATGGCGGACCCGCCAGGATCGGCGTGATCGGCTCGGTGACCAGGCCGTTCTGCGGCTCCTGCGACCGGGTCAGGCTCACCGCCGACGGCCAGATCCGCAACTGCCTGTTCGCGACCGCCGAAAGCGACCTGCGCGGACCGCTGCGGGCCGGCGCGTCCGATGCCACGATCGCCGCGCTGTGGCGCCGGGCGGTCGCGTCCAAGCTGCCTGGGCACGGCATCAACGACCCCGGTTTCCTGCAGCCGGCCCGGCCGATGTCGGCCATCGGCGGCTGACCGCCCCGGAAAGCCAGGCGTCGCCGGACCGCGGCGAATGCACCCGAGGTCCGCGCACACCACCCGCAGCGCCTCCGCCGGTTTGCCATCCCGAAGTTAACGATATATCTTTGAGCTATCTAGACAGTCTGGCGACAGTCTGGGATAGGCCTGAGACTAACGGCGCTGGACACAAGATAGGAGACAAACCGATGCGAGAAGAAAACTGGCGAGGTCGGGGCGGCGACGAGGAATTCGGGTGGCGGCGGCACAGCCGTCGCGGCCACGTCCGCGGGCCCGGCTTTCCCGGCCGGCCACCGTTCCCGCCCGGCCCTCCCGGCCCGGGCGGACCGCCAATGTTCGGCGCCTGGTTCGGCGAGCCCGGCCGGCGCGGGATGCGCGGGCCGCGGGCCAAGCGGGGCGACGTCCGCGCCGCGGCGCTGGCGCTGCTGGCCGAGGAGCCGATGAACGGCTACCAGATCATCCAGGCGATCGGCGAGCGAAGCGACGGCGTGTGGCGGCCGAGCCCAGGTTCTGTGTACCCGGCGCTGCAGCAGCTCGAGGACGAGGGGCTGATCAGGGCCGAGGCTGCCGAAGGCGGCCGCCGGGCCTACCAGCTCACCGACGAGGGCCGCGCCTACGTCGAGGCGCATCCCGATGAGGTCAGGGCACCGTGGGACGTCTTCGCCGGTGCCGTGGGCGACACGGCCAGGCAGATGCGCAGCCTCGTCGGGCAGGTCGCGATGGCCGCGCACCAGGTGCTGAGCGCGGGCACCGAGGCCCAGGTCAGCCAGGCCCGGCAGGTTCTCACCGACACCCGCAAGGCGCTGTACCGGCTGCTCGCCGCCGATGACGACGAGACCGCCGCAGGCTCGGGCGACTGAGCAGACGAGCGCTATCAGGCGATTCGCGGCTAGGCTCGATGCGACGAGCAAAGGGAGGCAGTGGCGTTGGTGACGCACACCAGCACGAACGCGGGCGGCGCGGTTTCCCCGGAAGGGGAGACCGCGCCCGCCACGGAACCGGTGATCTCGGTCTCGGGCCTGACCAAGCGGTACGGCGAGGTTGAGGCGGTTCGAGGCATCGACTTCGAGGTAGTCAGGGGCGAGACCTTCGGGTTCCTCGGCCCGAACGGGGCGGGCAAGACCACGACGATCAAGATCCTGTGCACGCTTGCCAACGCCACATCGGGCACGGCCCGCGTCGCGGGCCACGACGCGCTGACCGAGCGCGATGCGGTCCGCCGCAACATCGGCCTGGTGTTCCAGGACACCACGCTGGACACCTACCTGACCGC
>JASHOI010000626.1 GCA_030041195.1 Streptosporangiaceae bacterium
TCGACCCCGAGCGTCTGCAGGATCTCGGCCGACTTGGCGGACAGCTTCGGCCCGAAGCTCGCCAGCGGCGCGTCGCCGCCGTCGAACAGCAGCACCCGGGCGTCGGCGGGCTCGATGCTGCGGAACTCCGACCGGAGCGTCTTGGTCGCGAGCTCCCGGATCTGCCCGGCGAGCTCCACCCCCGTCGGCCCGGCGCCGACCAGCGCGAACGTCAGCCAGCCGCGGCGTTCGGCCGGGTCCGCGGCGCTGTCCGCCATCTCGAACGCGCCGTACACCCGGCGCCGGATGGCCAGCGCGTCCTCCAGCGACTTCATGCCGGGAGCCCAGCCCGCGTACTCGGGATGCCCGAAATAGGACTGCTGGACCCCGGCGGCCACGATCAGGTCGTCGTAGCCGTACTCCAGGCGGCCGCCGCCGACCCGCCGCGCGATGACCCGCCGGCCTTCGGCGTCGATGTCGACCACCTCGGCCATCGCGCAGTCGACGTTCTTGTGCTTCTTCAGCAGGTCACGCAGCGGGACAGCGATCTCTCCCTCGGAGAGGATCCCGGTGGCGCACTGGTAGAGCAGCGGCTGGAACAGGTGGTGCTGGGCGCGGTCGATCAGCGTTACCGAGACGTTGGCCCGCCGCAATCCCCGGGCCGCGTACAGGCCGCCGAAGCCGCCGCCCACGATCACGACCCGGCGCTGGCCGGCCTGGCCCCCTGCTTCGTCTGTCATCGCCCTGCCCCGTCCTCGTGGTTCAGCCCGCCGGGTTGTACCAGGTGTCCCGTCCCTGGAGCAGCCGGTCGGCCTCCTTCGGCCCCCAGCTGCCCCTGGCGTAGGGATGTACCGGCGTGGCGTTGTCCAGCACCGCGTTCACCACCCGCCACGACGCCTCGACCTGGTCCTGCCCGGAGAACAGCCAGCGGTCCCCGTCCAGGGCCGCGCCGATGAGCCGGTCGTAGGGCCGCATGTCCGAGCCCTCCTGCCCGGAGAAGGACAGGTCCTCGGGCTGCGGCTCCAGCCCGGCGCCCGGCTTCTTGCCGGCCAGATGCAGGCCGACGGCGGTCTCCGGCCACACCCGGAACCGCAGCGAGTTGGACACGGCGAACGGCTCGATCCCGAACACGTCGTGCGGTGGCCGCTTGAACTTGATGTCGACCTCGGTCGCGGTCACCGGCAGGCACTTGCCCGCGCGGATCAGGATCGGAACTCCGGCCCAGCGCCAGGAGTCGGCGGCGAGCCGGACAGCGGCGTACGTCTCGGTGGCCGAACCCTGGGCGACGCCGTCCACCTCGAGATAGCCCTCGTACTGGCCGCGGACCACGTCCTCTGTGGTCAGCGGGCGCAATGCCGAGATCACCCGCGTCTTCGCGTCCGGCCACGAGGCCAGGCCGTGGCCGTCCGGCGGCTCGGCCAGCACGGTGGCGAGTACCTGCAGCATGTGGTTTTGCAGCACGTCCCTGATCGCCCCGGTCCGGTCGTAGAACTTGCCCCGGTCGGAGACGTCGAACGCCTCGGCCATCGTGATCTGGATCCGCTCGACGTGATCCCGGTTCAGCAGCGGCTCCAGCGTCGAGTTCGCAAACCGGACGAAGAGCACGTTCTCGACCGGGTCGAAGGCCAGCCAGTCGTCGACCCGGAAGATGGCGTCCTCAGGGAAGAACTTGTGCATGGTGTCGTTCAGCGCCTGTGAGCTGGCCAGATCGGTGCCGAACGGCTTCTCGACCATGATCCGGGCATCCTTGGTGCGGCCCGCCGAGGCGATCCCCTCGGCGATCCGCCCGAACAGCGCCGGCGGGACCTCCAGGTAGTAGAGGAGCTTGGCGGCGTTGCCCACCGCGTCGGACATCGCCTTGTAGGTGCCGTCGTCGCCCAGGTCGCCGTCCACGTAACGCAGCAGGCCCAGCATCTTCTCCGCCGAGGGTGTGTTCGGGTCCATGTGGTTCAGCTTCAGCGAGGCCACCGCGTAGTCCCGGAACTGCTGCAGGCCCCAGCCGTTCTTCGCCACCCCGACCACCGGGACGTCCAGCACTCCGCGGTCCACCAGGCCCACCAGGGCCGGGAAGGTCTCCAGCTTCGCCAGGTCACCGGTCGCCCCGAAGATCACCAGTGCGTCAACTTGGTCAGTCGCCATGCGAGCTCCTCTTAGGTTGGGCGCGCTGTCCATGGGACCGCTACCGCGCGCTACTGACATCATTCCAAGCGGGTGAGGGCAATATGCGGGCATGACCACACGGGGAAATCAGCGACGCCCGCCCGCCCTGGACAGCGCCGCTTTCAGCGCCCTTTACACCAGGCTCCGGAATGCCACCCCCTGGGGACCCGATGACCGGCGCGGCGGCCTGAACTACATCACGCCGGCGCAGGTGCTGGCCGCGGTTGCCGAGGTCCGCCTGGGCCGGACGACGTCGCTCGAGGCCCCGATCGAGGGCCGACCGGCGGCGGACAACCCCCAACCGGCCGTGCACGAGATGACCGGCACCGGTACCCAGGCCGACCCGGCCGGGCTGACCTTTGCCATGGACCGGCTGGCCATGAACGTGCACGGGAACGCCGACAGCCACATCGACGCGCTGTGCCACGTCATGTACCAGGCCAGGCTCTACAACGGCGTGCCCGCCGGCACGGTCACCGCGGGCGGGGCCGCGGAGCTGTCCATCGGCCTGGCCAGGGACGGGATCGTCGGGCGCGGCGTGCTGCTGGACATCCCGCGGCTGCGCGGGGTCCGCTGGCTGGAGCCAGGGGATCACGTCACCGCCGGCGACCTGACCCGGGCCGAGCAGGCCCAGCAGGTCCGGGTCGGCCGGGGTGACCTGCTGTTCGTCCGGGTCGGCCACCGGCTGCGGCGCGCCGAGATGGGCCCGTGGGACTCGGCCGCCACGCACGCCGGGCTGCATCCCGCCGCGATGGAGTTCGTGGCGGAGCGGCGGGTGGCGGTGCTGGGCAGCGACAGCAACAACGACACCTCCCCCAGCGCGGCCGAGGGCGTCGACTTTCCGGTGCACGTGCTGGCGGTGAACGCGATGGGCCTGCACCTGCTCGACTGGCTGCAATTCGACGGCCTTGTCCCGCTCTGCACCGAGGCGGGCCGCTGGTCGTTCTGCTGCGTGATCGCGCCGCTGCGGCTGGAGCACGGGACCGGCTCTCCGGTCAACCCGATCGCGATCTTGTAGCGCGCGGTTGCGGCACCGGCGACGGGGCGTTGGCGTTCTGGCCCGACGGCGGCAGGAAGTCGTGACGGCTGACGCGCCGGCGGAACACGTAGTACGTCCAGGACTGGTACGCGAGCACGAACGGCATGAAGATCACGACAACCACGGTCATGACCGTGAGCGCGTAGTGCCCGGACGCGGTGTTGTGCACGGTCAGGCTGAACGCCGGGCTGGTGCTGGACACCATCACCCGCGGGTACAGGTCGACGAAGATGGCCAGGACGCAGCCGGCCATCGTGACCGTGGTCGCGACGAACGCCCAGCCCTCGCTGCGGCCGTAGACCAGCCAGACCGTGGCGATCGCGGCCAGGAAGGCGGCGAGCTCGACGGGGTTGAGCAGTGCCCCCTTGCCGGCGATGGCGTGCGTCCAGCACACGAACGCCAGGACCAGCAGGCCGGTCACCGGCGCTATCCGCCGGGCCAGCCGCCGGGCCCGCTGCCGCATGTCACCGGTGGTCTTCAGGGACAGGAACGTGGCGCCGTGCAGCAGGCAGATCGCCACGAACGTGATGCCGGTGAACACGCCGTATGGCTGCAGCAGCGTCCAGAACGACCCGGTGTACTCGTGGCTGGCGTTGATCGGCAGCCCGTGCAGCAGGTCGCCGAGGGCCACGCCGAGCAGCAGCGGGGCCAGCACGCTGCCGACGGTCAGCGCCGCGTCCCAGGTCCGGCGCCAGCGTGCCGCGCCCCGCTTGCCGCGGTACTCGAAGGCGACGCCGCGCACGATCAGGGCGGCCAGGAGCAATACCAACGCCAGGTAAAACCCGGAGAACCAGGTCGCGTACCAGCCCGGGAACGCGGCGAAGATCGCGGCCCCGGCCACGATCAGCCAGACCTCGTTGCCGTCCCACAGCGGGCCGATCGTGTTGATCGCGGCCCGCCGGCCCGGCTCGTCAGCGCCGACCGCGTCGTGCAGCATGCCGACCCCGAAGTCGAAGCCCTCCAGGACGAAGAACCCGGTCCACAGGACCGCGATGACGATGAACCAGAACGGGATCATCTCCGACCTCAGTACTGGACGGCCGGAACGGGCGCGTCCGCCTCGGTTTGGCTGCGCTCGGCCGGCAGCTGTTCGCGGGCGTACTTCAGCATCAGCAGGAAGTCGACGACGCCGAGAACGGCGTACAGCACCACAAACCCGCCCAGGCTGATCGCCACGTCGGTGGTGGACACCGACGGCGACGCCGCGTTCTTGGTGAGCATGATGCCCTGGATGATCCACGGCTGGCGGCCGCTCTCGGTCAGCAGCCAGCCCGCGGTGTTCATCAGGAACGGCAGCACGGCGCCCCAGATCGCCACCCACAGGAACCGGCGGGAGGTGGCCAGCTTCCGGCGCCGGATCAGCCACAGCCCGCACAGCCCGATCAGCAGCACCAGCACCCCGGTGTAGGCCATCACCCGCATCGACCAGTACTGGATGAACACGTTCGGCACGTAGTAGCCGGGCCCGTATGCCTTGCTGTACTGGGCCTGCAGCGGGTTGAGGCCGATCACCTTGCCGTTCCAGCGGTTGGTGGCCAGCAGCGAGAGCAGGTGCGGGATCGCCAGGATCTGGGTCGGGGTCTGGTCCCGGTTGCCGCCGCCGATCTGGAACAGCGAGAACGAGCACGGCTGGCAGGTGGTCCACTGCGCCTCCGCCGCGGCGATCTTCATCGGCTGGTAGCGCGCCTCGATCACGCCCAGCTCGTCGCCCACCAGCATCGCGAACAAGATCGCCGGGACCAGCACCACCAGCGCCAGCCGCGCCGACCGGGTGAACACGCCCCGGTCGCCGCCGTGCCGCAGCTGCCACGCCGACACCGCGAGCATCACCGCGGCGCCGGTGACCAGCGATGCGAACAGGACCTTGGCGTACCCCCAGACGAACACCGGGTTGGTCAGCAGCGCCCAGATATCGGTCAGCTGCGGCTGGCCGTGCCGCATCACGTAGCCGACCGGGTGCTGCATCCAGGAGTTGGCGGCCATGATGAACGCCGCCGACAGCACCGAGCCGGCCGCGACCGCCCAGATCGTGAGCAGGTGAACCCGGCGGGGCAGCTTGTCCCAGCCGAACAGCCACAACCCGAGGAAGGTCGACTCCAGGAAGAACGCGCCCAGGCCCTCGATCGCCAGCGGCGCGCCGAAGATGTTGCCGACCATCCGGGAGTAGGCCGACCAGTTCATACCGAACTCGAACTCCTGCACCAGCCCGGTGACCACGCCGATCGCCACGTTGATCACCAGCAGCGTGCCGAAGAACCGGGTCAGCCGCAGGTACTCGTCGCGCCGGCTGCGGTGCCAGGCGGTCTGCAGCAGCGCGGTCAGGAACGCCAGCCCGATCGTGACCGGGACGAACAGGAAATGGTTGATCGACGTGAACGCGAACTGCCAGCGCGCAAGATCGACGTTCAGCATCTGTTACGAGCTGCGGGTGCCAGCGGCGGCGGGCCCGTTCTGCCAGGCGTTGGCGCCGGCCGCGGCACCGGCGGCCGCGGCCGCCCTGGCCTGTGCCAGCTTGAGCTTCGCGACCTCGCTCGGCGGGATCTCCATCTCCCTGACCCACTGCCGGGTGGCGGCGAGCAGGTGGGCGCCGCCGATGACCAAGCCCGCCAGCGCGAGCACGCCGCCGGCCGCGATCAGCGCGCCCCCGGTCACCAGCGGGGCAGACCGCACCTGCGGTCCTGACCTGCCCTTAACACCGTTGTTAGCCATGATTCCATCCCTGAGCGTTCAGCCAGTGATCGTCGATGGTCACTGTTGCGAGCCGCGCGGCGCCGGGCATCATCCGGTCCGGGTGATTACCCGCGCCGGGCCCGGCCGGCCCGGCGGGACCGGGGCGCGGATAAGGCAGGCCGGGGCTTGCGGCGGGCGCAGATGGGCGCTGACGTGGGCTTCGGCCACGCCCCTCGCCCGGGCACCGTCACCCCGAAGGTGTGATGCACGGAGCGCGGGCGCCAGCGATCGTGGGCGCGTGACCGATCACTATGACGTCGTCATCGTGGGCACCGGGGCCGGCGGCGGCACGCTGGCGCACACGCTGGCCCCGTCGGGCAAGCGGATCCTGCTGCTGGAGCGGGGCGACTTCCTGCCGCGGGAGACCGGCAACTGGGACCCCGGCGCGGTGTTCGTCGACGGCCAGTACATCTCGAAGGACACCTGGTACGACGCGGACGGCAAGCCGTTCCAGCCGCAGTCGCACTACTTCGTCGGCGGGGCCACCAAGATGTACGGGGCCGCGCTGTACCGGCTGCGCCCCGCCGACTTCGGCGAGATGAAGCACGCCGACGGCGTGTCCCCGGCCTGGCCGCTGAGCTACGAGGACTTCGAGCCCTGGTACACCAGGGCCGAATGGCTGTACCAGGTGCACGGCGCGCACGGCGAGGATCCGACCGAGGGCCAAAGCTCCCGGCCGTACCCGTTCCCGCCGGTGTCGCACGAGCCGCGGGTCCAGCAGATCTCCGA
Organism: Streptosporangiaceae bacterium; assembly: GCA_030041195.1. The sequence continues at coordinate 6,638 of JASHOI010000626.1, forward strand.
CGCGCTGGCGGCCGGGGGCTATCACCCGTTCCACGCGCCGTGCGGCATCCTGCTGGACGAGGCCAACCGCCCGGGCAGCAACTGCATCCGGTGCGCCTGGTGTGACGGCTATCCCTGCCTGGTGCACGCCAAGTCGGACGCCGAGGTCATCGCGGTCCGCCCGCTGCTGGACCGCCCGAACGTGACCCTGCTGGTGAACGCCGAGGTCGAGCGGCTGGAGACCGGCCCGGGCGGCGGGTCGGTGACCAGTGTCGTGGTCAGCCGCGGCGGCCGCCGCGAGGTCTACGGCGCCGATGTCGTCGCGGTGTGCGCGGGCGCCGCGAACAGCGCCAGGATCCTGCTGCGCTCCGCCTCCGGCCGGCACCCGGCCGGTCTGGCCAACGGCTCGGACCAGGTCGGCCGCAACTACATGTGCCACAACTGCAAGGCCATCGTGGCGCTGGGCGCCGAAGACAACGGCACGGTGTTCCAGAAGACTCTCGGCCTGAACGACTTCTACCTCCCGGGCAACGGCCGGGAATGGCCGCTGGGCAACATCCAGATGCTGGGCAAGTCGAACGCGATGGCGATGAGGGGCGAGGAGCCCAAGCTGACCGCGCTGGCCCCGCGGTGGAGCCTGGACGACGTCGCCCGGCACGCGCTGGACTTCTGGCTGACCACCGAGGACATTCCCGAGCCGGGCAACCGGGTCACGGTGGACCGCGACGGCCGGGTGCACCTGGCCTACCGCCAGACCAACGACGAGGAAGCGGACGGGCTGTACCACGAGCTCCGGAAGGTCCTCAACCACGTCGGCCTGGCCCGGCATCACGTGCTGCACAAGAACTTCTACCTGAGCATGGATATCGCGGTGGCCGCGTGCGCGCACCAGGCCGGCACGTGCCGGTTCGGCACCGACCCGGCCACGTCGGTGCTCGACGTGAACTGCAAGGCCCACGAACTGGACAACCTGTACGTGGTCGACACCAGCTTCTTCCCGAGCATCGGCGCGGTGAACCCGGCGCTGACCGCCATGGCCAACGCGATCCGCGTCGGCGAGCACCTGCTCGGCCGGCTGACCGGCTGACCAGCAAGCCGGCCTGAACCCGCTACCCAACCACGAGGTGAGGATCTTGGACCGCTACCCCAACATCAGCGACCACGGGCTGATCGGCGACCTGCAGACAGCCGCCCTGGTGACCACCGACGGGTGCGTGGACTGGTTCTGCGTGCCCCGATTCGACTCCCCGAGCGTGTTCGCGTCGCTGCTCGACGCCGACAAGGGCGGCTTCTGCAAGATCGCCCCGGACCGCGACGACTACGTCAGCAAGCAGCTATACCTGCCCGACAGCGCGATCCTGATCACCAGGTTCATGACCCCGGACGGTGTCGGCGAGGTACACGACTTCATGCCCGTCACCGACGGAAAGGCCACCGACCAGCACAAGCTGGTGCGCAACATCAAGATGGTGCGCGGCACCATGAAGTTCCGGATCCAGATCAAGCCGCGGTTCAACTACGGCAGAACCCAGCACAAGCTGGACTACTCCGACTGCGGCGTGATGTTCCATACCGACGACATGCAGCTCTCGGTGCAGGGAATCGCGCCGACCGGCACGTCAATGCGTGACCTGGACCTTGACATCGAGCCGGACGGCGGGGGCCTGCAGTGGACCCGAACGCTGCGCGAGGGCGACATCGGCGGCGTGGTGCTCGAATCGATGGCCGGCGTGCCGCAGCGGCTGATCACGCCCGAGGAGGCGCAGGCGCTCGCCGACGACACCGCGCGGTTCTGGAGCAACTGGCTGCACCGGTCCAGCTACCGGGGGCGGTGGCGGGAGGTGGTTGCCCGCTCGGCGATGACGCTGAAGCTGATGACCTACGCGCCCACCGGCGCGCTGGTCGCGGCGCCGACCGCGGGCCTGCCCGAGCAGGTCGGCGGCGAGCGCAACTGGGACTACCGCTACACCTGGATCCGGGACGCCTCGTTCTCGATCTACGCGCTGCTCGGCCTGGGCTACATCGAGGAGGCTGCCCAGTTCATGCAGTGGCTGCGGGACCGCACCACCGAGCAGGCCGGCGACGGCTCCGGGCCGCTGAAGATCATGTACCGGGTCGACGGCACGTCGGACCTGACCGAGGAGACGCTCGACCACTTCGAGGGCTGGCGCGGCTCGCGCCCCGTGCGCATCGGCAACGGCGCCGCCGACCAGCTCCAGCTGGACATCTACGGCGAGTCGATGGACGCCATCGAGCTCGCCGACGCCCGCACCGGGGAAATGGCGTACCAGGGCTGGATGTCGATCGCCAGCATCACCGACTGGCTCTGCGATCACTGGGACCAGCCCGACGAGGGCATCTGGGAGACCCGCGGCGGCCGGAAGAACTTCACCTATGGCCGGTTCCAGTCGTGGGTCGCCCTGGACCGGGCGATCAGGATGGCCATGCGCCGCGGCCGGCCGGCCAACCTGCCCAGGTGGACCGCTGAGCGCGACAAGATCTACAACCAGATCATGGAGCGCGGCTTCCATCCCAAGGTCGGCGCGTTCACCCAGCACTACGACACCGATGTGCTCGACTCGTCGCTGCTGATGATGCCGCAGATGGGTTTCATCGCCCCGCACGATCCGATGTGGCTGTCAACGCTCAACGCCATGGACCACGAGCTGGTATCGGACAGCCTGGTCTACCGGTACAACCCGGCCGCTTCGCCGGACGGCCTGGCCGGCAGCGAGGGCACGTTCTCGCTGTGCACGTTCTGGTACGTCGACGCGCTGGCCAGGGCGGGCCGGGTCGACGATGCCCGGCTGACGTTCGAGAAGATGGGCACCTACACCAACCACCTGGGCCTGTACTCCGAGGAGATCGACGCCACCGGCGAGCAGATCGGCAACTTCCCGCAGGCGTTCAGCCACCTGGCGCTCATCAACGCGGCGATCAACCTCGACTACCAGCTTGATCACCCCGTTGGCTCGGCACGGGAGGCCATGCTCTGGTCCTGAGCTCGCGCGGTGACCTTTCACCTGCGCATCGTCACTTCCGGTGAGGTGACGGAACGCGTCGTCGCCTTGCTGGCCGCCGAGCCAGGCGTGTCGGGCCTCGTGGTGCTGCCCGGCGCGGCCCGGCGGCCGGCCGGCGACGCCGTGCAGTGCGACGTGCTGTCGTCGGCCGCCAGCGCCGTGCTGACCCGGCTCAAGACGGCCTGCGAGCCGGCCGCCGGCCCGGTCGCGATCGAGGTCGTCGACGCGGTCGTCGGGGAGCGGCCGGCTCCGGCGGCGAAGTTCGGCATCGTGCAGCGGGACATCGCCCCGGTCTGGGACGTGGTCGACGCCAGGATCCGCTCCGACGCGGTCTACCCGCCGAGCTTCTACACCCTGCTGGCGATCGCCGGGCTGATCGGCGCGGTCGGCATCCTGATCAACTCGCAGATCCTCATCGTCGGCGCCATGGTCGTCGGGCCGGAATACAACGCGATCATGGGTGTCGCGCTCGGCATCGACCGGCGCAACGGCCAGCAGGTGATCCACGGCCTGCTCGCGCTGGCGGCGGGGTTCCTGGCCGCGATCATCCTGACCCTGGCCTTTGGCCTGGTCATCCGCGGGTCCGGCGAGACCCCGCGGGCGTTCTCGGAGGGCGTCCGCCCGGTCTCGGCGCTGATCAGCAGCCCCGACCTGTTCTCGGTCGTGGTCGCAGTCCTGGCCGGCATCGTCGGCGTGGTGTCGCTGACCGAGTCCCGGGCCGGCGCGCTGATCGGCGTGTTCATCTCGGTCACCACGATCCCGGCCGGGGCCAACATCGGTCTGTCGATCGCGTACGCGGACTGGGACAGGGCCCTGGGCTCCACGTATCAGCTGCTGCTGAACGTGGTCGTGCTGATCGCGGTCGGCGCGCTGGTCATGCGCGTGCAGCGGGTGATCTGGCGGTCCCGCTCCGCGGCGCCCGGCTGAGCGCTGGCGTCAGCCCATCCGCTGCAGCAGGTGCTCGCCGACGCGGATCGCGTTCGCGATCGCGGTCAGGGCCGGGTTCACCGCGCCGATGCTCGGGAAGAAGCTGGTGTCGACCACGTACAGGTTGTCGAGTTCGTGGGCCTTGCAGTTCACGTCGAGCACCGAGGTGGCCGGGTCGGTGCCGAACTTGCACGAGCCCGCCTGGTGCGCGACGCCCGCGATCGGGATGCTCATGTTCATGTAGAAGTTCTTGTCCAGCACGTGATGCTCGGCGAGGCCGACGTGGTTGATGATCTTCTCGAGCTCGTGATAGAGGCCGTCCGCCTCGGCGTCGTTGGTCTGCTTGTAGGCCAGGTGGATGTTCCCGTCGCCGTCCACGGTCACCCGGTTGCCCGGCTTGGGCACGTCCTCCGTGGTCAGCCAGAAGTCCACGGCGTGCCGGGCGACCTCCTCGAGAGCGAAATCCGGCGCGAGCTTGGTCAGCTTGGGTTCCTCGCCCTTCATCGCCGCGGAGTTCGACTTGCCGATCATCTGGATGTTGCCCAGCGGCCACGGGCGGCCGTCACCGGCGAAGTAGAAGTCGTTGATGCCCATCGTCTTCTGGAACACCGTCTCGTTCGGCTGCTTGTCCAGCGCCACGACGGCCTTGCTGTTGTGGAACATGTAATTGCGGCCGAGCTGATCCGAGCCGTTGGCCAGCCCGGCCGGGTGCCGGCCGGACGCGGAGCGCAGCAGGATCCTGGCGCTGTTCGCCGCCCCGGCGCACACCGCGACGATGTCCCCCTCGTAGACCTCGCGCTGGCCGCCGCGGCTGACCACGACGCCGGTCACCGACCCGCCGCCCGCGTCGGTCTCCAGCCGCTCGACCTCGGCGTTCACCAGCAGGGTCACGTTGTCCCGGCCGAGCACCGGCCGGACCGCGATGACCTCGGCGTCCGACTTGGCGTGCACCAGGCAGGGAAAGCCGTCGCAGGTGTCGCACCGGATGCACGTGCTGGCCGGGCGGTTGGCCTCGTCCAGCAGGACCCCGCACGGCGCGTGGAACGGGTGGTAGCCGCCGTCCCGCAGCGAATCGAAGATCTCCTGGATTCGCGGCTCGTTCGACACCGCCGGCCACGGGTACTGCTGCGACCAGTGCCCCTCGGTGGGGTCCTCGCCGTGCGCGCCGTGCACCTGGTACAGCCATTCGGCCTTGGTGTACCAGGGCTCGAAGTCGTCGTAGCTCAGCGGCCACGCCGGGGAAGGGCCGTCGGCGTGCTGGATCTCACCGAAGTCGGCGGGGCGCAGCCGGTACAGCGCGGCCCCGTACATCTTGGTGGCCCCGCCGACGAAGTAGTGCGACTGCGGCTGGAACGGCTTGCCGTCCGCGTCGTACCAGGTGTCCTTCGAGATGTACCGGCCGTCGATGAACACCGGCGCCGGATCCCAGTTCTCCTTTTCCCGCGGCAGGTAGTCGCCCCGCTCCAGCAGCAGGATCCGCTTGCCCGACGGGGCCAGCGTGTGCGCTAGCGTGCCGCCGCCGGCCCCGGTGCCGATGATGATGACGTCGTAGTGTTCGGTCACTCCGCCATCATGTACGCCCCGCCGCCGCGACACGCCGCCGACCCCGCAGCCCCCGCGCCTCCCGCGCCGCCCGCAGTCCGGGCCAGGCGGGCCGGCCGGCACTCTAGGTGACGGAGGTTGGTGACGGGTGGGGGCGTCGTGACGGAGGGGACGGGCGGGGATGCAGCGACTGGGGGGACGGGCGGCCGTGCGCGACCACGAGTGACAGCAGCCCCATGCCGGCCGCGACCGCCGCGCTGAAACCGAAGATCACCGGCAGCCGCACGCCGGTGTCCACCAGCGGACCGACGCCGAACGCGGCTATCCCGTAGCCGGCCTGGTAGCAGGCGATCACCCCGCCGGCCACGAGCACCTGGTAGTGCGCGAACTTCTCCTGCCCGATGCTGATCGTCAGCGGCAGCAGCGCCGAGCAGCCGAGCCCGGCCAGGGCAAAAGCCCCGACCGACGCCAGCGGAGCATGCTTCGGCAGCACCGCGATCACCAGGAACGCTCCGGCCAGCAGGAACGGCAGGATGTGGTAGGTCGCGCGGCTCGGCAGCCAGTGCTGGATCGCGGCGAACAGCACCCGGCCGGCGGTGACCACGGCCCAGAACGCGGTCAGCGCCAGCGCCGCGGTCGACGACGCCACGCCCAGCGAGGTGATGTCGAGCTGGGACCAGTTGCCGTTCATGGTCTCGCAGAACCCGTACAGCAACGCGAACGCGCCGACCGACGCCAGCGGGGCGTGCTTGGGCAGCACCGCGATCACCAGAAACGCCCCGGCCAGCAGGAAAGGCAGTATGTGGAAGGTC